>WFNF01000034.1 GCA_015488775.1 Helicobacteraceae bacterium | reverse complement strand
GATGATTCATTATTTCTATTAAAGATTCTGTTGTGACTGCTGTCTCTTTCATACAAATATTTTAGCTAAATAGCCCTCAATTAGGACTTTTAAAATAGTGTAGATTTTTAATTTTATTTACTTTTCAAGATGGTGTTTACTTGGTGCTTACAATGAATTAATTTTATTACCCCTATTTGTACTAGAAATATTTTCTCATCTTGTCCCTGTTTTAGTTCCATGTTTTTCAATATTATATTGTTCTGAACCTCTAGCTTCTGCCTTTGTCATATTTTCACCTATTATTTTATGCGTTGTATTCTCCCCGTATCTCCCAGACTTCATATGTTGACCCATTCTATCCATAACATCTTGTTTTGTAATTCCAACATAATAAGGTTTATCAGAACCTTTATCATACAATGCATATACTTTATGGTCTTTTACTCCTAATTTACACGATAATCCAAGAGGGTCAATCCAAGATATTGGATTAGAAGCATATTTGTAGTTGTTAGTCCCACCCATTAACCCAATAGGATCCTGACTCACAAACCGACCTACATCAGGATCATAATATCTAAACCTATTGTAGTGTAGTCCTGTTTCGTAGTCGTAGTATTGACCTTGAAATCTTAGTGGTTGTTGTTGAACATCTTGATCGATTTTACTATCAACTTGTTTATAACTTACTTTAGCGCTATTACCCATGTATCGTATTGTGCTTTGAGGGTTAGGTATCAAATTTAAAACACTTTCTGCTATGCTTAACACTCATATAATAAATCGTGGAGTTGCTCAAGGGGATATCTTTTTAAAAGATGATGATTATGTAAAGTTTTTGGAGTTACTTAAACACACAAGTAAGATTTATAATTTTAAAGTACATTCACTGTGTTTAATGACAAATCATTATCATTTATTAATAGAAACAAAAAGTGAAAATCTATCGCTTTTAGCACGACAGATTAATTCAAAATATGCTCAATACTTTAACAAAGAGTATAAACGCGTTGGTCCATTATGGCAAGGATGCTTTAATTGATGAGGGTTTAATAAAACAAAAACCTTTATCCAAGCATTTTAAAAAGATTAAAAACTTAAAAGATAGGAATGAAAAGATTTTATTAGCTTTAAAAGATGGCTATACTTAAGGAGAGATAGCAAGACATTTAGGTGTTACTAGTGCTCTTGTTTCTCATGTGAATAAAAGTTTTAAATTTGATACCTGACCCTAAATTTCAAGGAGAGATAGCAAGACATTTAGGTGTTACTAGTGCTCTTGTTTCTCATGTGAATAAAAGTTTTAAATTTGATACCTGACCCTAAATTTCTGAATTAAGCATATCAAAGTTTAGTCTAAAAAGCTTATTTTATAAAAGTAGGGTCTTTCATCTGCTTCATAACGTTTTGCCTTTAACTGCCGTATTTTTAAATCAATTAGTTCTAGTCCTAGATTTATGATACTTGATTTTTTGCTAAATATACCACTATCTTGATAAGTAAATATAAATTCTTTATCTTTTTTTTCGATACTTATATAAATCTTTCCACCTTTAGTAAGAGCATGTTTTAGAGAGTTAGTCAGTAGTTCTTGCATTAAAAGTCCTAGATGTATAATAGTCTCTAATGTTAAACTAATATTTCGAATCTTTATTTCTGTCTCTATTTTCGATGAAGCACAGGCATAGATGAGATGGTTGACTAGTTTATCAACATAGACCTTGGCGTCAATCTGTTCAAACTCATCACCATCATATAAAAGTTCATGTACTATAGCGATGGAATCGATTCTCTTTCTATTACTCTCTAAAAGTTCTGTTATCTCTGGCTTATCTTCCCTTTTTTGTAAGCCAAGAATGGAACTTATCATATTAAGATTATTTTTCACCCTGTGATGTATCTCTTTTAAGAGAAAATCTTTTTGTTTGTTGGAAATTTCCATTTCTTGTGTATGATGCTCTATAAATATATGATAAATAATGGCAAAATTAAGCATAAATATTACCAAAATAACATAATTAACAAAGAGCCAAGGGTTATGTAGTACTTGATGCTGAGGGTAAGCATAATAGCCGTAAATAAACAATGCTATCAGTAAAATAAAAAAGAGTATGCCATGACGAATAAGATTTTTTCTTGAAAGTAAAGGTGCGGCAATGATAGGAATCAAAATTGCATAAATGATGTCAATATTATAGTTTCTCATATAAATATTAAACATAATATTTAAACTGGCTATCCATAATATTAGCACTGCTGCAAATTGAAACTCTCCATACTTTTTAAAATGATATAAGGTATAAAAAACAAGGATAAACTTCCCTAGCATCACAAAAAGATAGACCTCAATAGAGATATTTACTAAATTTTTAGGAGATAAAATCGCACCTAAAAGGGCTAAACTAGTTAATACTAAATAGCTATATATTAATATCAGTAAAAACTTTTCTCTATGTGATACCGTTTTATCAAACTTTTTTATTAACATAAAATATAGCCCCAATTACTACTACTTTTTAGATCTAGTTTGGGGAGTTTTATTTTTAAACGATAAACAAGCGCTCTCAACGTATTGACATTCTTTTCTTCACACCATATCGCTTGTGCCAACTGTTTATTTGAGACAACTGATCCTCTATTTTGAAAAAGCGTGTATAAAAGCGCAAAAAGTTTTTTACTTAAGATGATAGGCTTACCATTTTCTTTAAAAAGTTTTTTTTCTGCATTAAATGAAAAGTTATTGTTAAAAGTAACAATAACTTTTTCTGCAGAAGTTTTTGTGCTATTTAGTGCCATCAAAATTGTAGTAATTATCTCAGCATCCCTATAGGGTTTAAGTAAATATCCATAGGCATTGACGTTGAGCGCACTTTCAAGCATCTCAGGATTGCTGTAAGCGGTAATAAAAATAATAACAATATCTCTGTTACAAGCACGTATTTGCATAGCGAGCTCGGTTCCAGATACAGGACCGTCAATCATAATATCAAGTAACACAAGGCTGGGCTTTTGATCTTTTATAATGCATAATGCATCGTAAGCATTATTAATGTTTTGTAACACTTTTATACTACTCTGCATACAAATTTGTTCCAAATATTTAGCTGCGATAAAATCATCTTCTACTATAAGTATGCTATGTTTCATTCTTAGCCTTGTTTAATACAATTAATATGCAATTTAATTTCGTTAGTATAGCACATTCAAAATACATGTTACATCTTAATTTTATAAAATGGATGACATATAAAAAAGGGAAAAAATGAGAAAAACAAATTTGTTCGTAATAACGTTAATACTTTTATCCGTATTTATGTTTGCAGGGTGTACCGATGCGAGTACCGACGCTAGTACTGAAACTATAGATACAGATGGAGATGGACTAAGTGATTTTGATGAAATAAATATTTTTCATACGTCTGAGTTATTGGCTGATACTGATGGTGATCAAATATCAGATTCAAAGGAGGTCCTTATTGGTGGTGGAAAAGCTGCTCTTATTGCTAATATACCTTATATAGAGATATCCATGGTGGGTGATGTTTCCATAGATTTATCAGGAGCTATAAAAACAAACTGTGCAGTCTCAACAACTTCTGCAAGTATCACTACAAAAAATACAACTTTTGCCCGTTCAGGTGAACGATCTGCTTCGAATATTAAAGGCTATGAAAAATCTGCTACAGCTTCTGCTTCAGTTAGTTTTCCATTTTCAGCCAGTGTTAGTGCTTCAGGCACTGTATCGGCTTCAGGTTCAACGGCTACAGGCAATACTGTTGGTTGGCAAGCCGGAGGGGCTCAAAGCGCTCAAAAACAATATCAAGAAGATAAAACATGTTTTGATGAAAGTGTCACTGATGGCGGTGATATTACTGTAGGGTTTAAGATAACTAATCATGGGGATATCCCTACACAACTCACTGACTTAACGGTTTCTTTACTGCAACAAAATATGGATAATCCCGATGATTTTGCAACCATTAGAACAGCGAGTTTAGATTTAAGCAAAACAGATTCAACTATTATTGAGGCAGGTCAGACAGTTGGACCCTTTGCGCTAACAGCGAAAGTTGGTGCAGCAAAAGCTATAGAATTATGGAAAAATCCCTCAGGGCTTTCATTTAGCGTAGCAAGTTATTCAATTGAAGATGTAAATAATACTGATTATGGATGGATTAATAATGATGTCAACAAACAAACTGCTGGAATTAATATTGATTATGGTGCAAGTAAGATAGATACCGATGGGCTAAATGTTGTTAAGAACTATTTTGTTGCTACGAATGTACTTAGAAATGATGACCTTTCGCCAAAAGGAATAACATTAGGTGAAGTGTTGACAGATGTGATTGGTCTACCTTATACGACTAAAAATGTAGATGTCCTGCAAGCCGATGGCTCAACTATTAGCCGAAAAGTATTTGCATCTTTAAATGGGGTAGCTATTGACTATAACACTACACAATTTTGGCTTTTAACAAGTAACAGTAAAACGCTTGATACAACTACATATACAAGTGTAGAAGATATCACTTTAAAAGCAGGCGATTTTGTTGACCTTACTTTAATACGTGATTTTGATCAAGATGGACTTTTTGATCGTGAGGAATTTATAGCAGGCACTGACCCTAAAGTTGCTGATACAGATGGTGATGGATTGAGTGACTATAATGAAACAAAAATTAGTTGGACCAATGGTTATAACAGTGAAGTTATTTATTCTTCCCCTTTATTAGCAGATATGGATGGTGATGGGTTAAATGATTTTGAAGAATTTAAAGCAAAAACAAATCCTCTAAATACAGATACCGATGGCGATGGTTTAAATGATAAGATAGATAAGTATCCTTTAGTCGTATCTGTTAAACACAGTAAATGGAAGATGGTATCTGCATCTAAAAAACATGCAATTGGTGTTAAAGAGGATGGAACACTTTGGGTTTGGGGTACAAATGACTATGGTGTGTTTGGTTATAGTGAAAATAAAACTATTGATCATCCAGAACAAATACTAACTTATAATAATTGGAGCTATGTAGCTGCTGGGGAAAATGTATCTTTTGCTATTGATAAAGATGGAAAGCTTTGGGGATGGGGACGTAATCATGTTGGTGTATTTGGTCTAGGCAACACTCTTAAAATCTCTGAAGGAATTTTTTCATCTCCAAAATGGATAGATGTAGATTCATCGAAGGTTACAAAAGTTGTGACAACAGGGTCACAAACTATGATACTATCTGACAATGGTCTAGGTGATGGAACAGGAAGTATTTATACCACAGGTGCGAATGCTGATGGTCAATTAGGGCTAAGAACTTTAGAAGAGGTACGAAAATTTACAAAAGTTGGTACTGCTTCTGATTGGATAGATATCGCTATGACATTAACTGCATCAGCCGCTGTTAAAAAGGATAATAGTATTTATGGATGGGGATCTAACAAGGATTTAATGATTAATTCTATAAAAACATCTAAGTATAAGTATCTTGCACCCGCTAAAGTACTATCAGCTCATTCTGAGTTAACTAAGGTTTCAATGGGTTATGGTAACACTATGATGATTAATCCATACTCTACAAAAAATACTAAGTCTAGTAATAATGGAAAGTTAATGATTAGAGGATCTAACAGCAAAGGAACAAGGGGTAGCAATAGTAGTAGTACAGGATGGGCAGATCAGATGCAAATAGATATTACAAAACCTTATGTGGATGGTTGTTTAAAAAGATATACCGCGATAGTTATAGATAAAGATGGTAGTTTGTACGCTTGGGGTGCCAATGGTTATGGTCAAGCAGGACACCCTGCGGATTATAATATGCATGATGACTATAAAAGAGTTCGTATTGGTACTGCCAAGACTTGGAAACGTGTTTTTTGTGGCATTGACAATAACTTTGCACTGAGAGAGGATGGTGAGTTATTTTCTTTAGGTCGCGGTGAATATGGAGTACTAGGGAATAGACTTATCTCCAATAGTGACTCACTTACACAAGTCGTAAACGAGTAAGAAGATTTTCGATAAAAGGTTTTGAATAAGTGCTAACTTAAAATAGTTAATAAAGCATTAATTTTTCCCTTCTTTTAGTTATTGAGAAGGGGTGATATTAAGTATATGTGTACCTTCACACAGTTATAGATTTATGTCGTGAATGGTCACTTTTAATAAAAAATAAATTGATAGGATACCTATGGCAAGGAAGATGTTTGTCTTATTATATGTATGAAAAAGACTACTTATTTACGCTTTTTATGTTTTGGAATACTTCTAGAAAAAGTATAAAATTTTTATTCACTTTCACCAAATGATGAACTAGAAGTGTCTTTTAAACCAAGGATTATAGAAATTTTTGTTTTAAATTCATCTCTTTTTTGTCTTGAGGTAAATATAAGTCTATTGGATGATTTTGTGTCAGTAACAGTTATTGGATATATATCTTTTTTATTATTTCCATAACCATCGTTTTTAACACTTACTATATCTGAAAGCATAATATCTCTTCTATAAAAAAGTCCCCAAAATGGTTTTAATATAATGTAGGCAATAATACTCTGCTCAACATCACTAGCAGGAATACTTAAAACACCATCTTTTATAATAATATTTCTATTGGTTCTATAAACTATTATTGTTGATACTATAGCTATAACCAATACACTAAAAAAAGCTACAACAAACATTGTATGGCTTAGAAAAGTATCTATTTCAGCTATCTTAAAAGTCGTATTTATTGAGGAGTAAACAATATACATCATTAATGCTAAAGATGTAAATATATAGATATATGAAATAAACTTTCCTAATTTTTTGGCTATAAAAATTATAGAGATACCTAACAAACCATATACTGTAATATTCTGATCACTTGGATTTGATATTAACATCCATATTGAGTAGATGAAAATGATGTATGATGCAAAGATTAGTAGTGCCATAATTGTGTTTATAACCATAGGCTTTGCAAGTCTTAATCCAAGATGAAAATCTATAATTGTTAGACCAGCTTCTTTGTACTCATTAATTAATGTATCTGTATTCATATTGCCCCATTTTAATTTGTCTTGTATTTTAGCAGAATTTATTTAACCCAAATTATGCAGTAGGGAACAATAAGTAGCGTCTATGCTTGTGCATAAGGGGCGTTTAGAAAATTTTTGCGGGTAGGTCAATAATTTTATGAATGTGCCTTGTGTACAATGATAGATTCTTTCTTGAGTTTCCTATTGCATAATTTGGATTTAATGTATAAAAATCTAATTTAACAAATTTTTACTCATAATCTATTGTTTATAATAAATTATTATGATACAATATTTTAAAAATATAAGGATTATGAAATGAAAAAGTTTCTTAAGTTTAGTTTTATATTGTCTTTAATGACACTTTTTGTTGCGTGTGACGCGACATCTCCAAGTGGTGATGGAAAAATGATGGGAATGATGATGGTCTTCCACAAGGTAAGTTAGTTGAAGCTTTAGTAGCTACATCTCAAGATCTTAATATCACTGCAAATAGTAGTTTAAACAATATAGTTTTAAATGGATTTGATGCTGAGGGTCATGAGATGACATTTACCCTTGTAGATGTGGTAAAACATGGTAGTTTAGAGGTGGCAAATAATGACACAACTAGTAGAAGTTTTAACTATATCCCTGACTCTGACTATATAGGAAAAGATAGTTTTACTTTTAAAGTGAACAATGGCATTAAAGACTCTAAACTTGCGACAGTTAGTTTAAATGTTTATAATCCAGTGCCTAAAGTTCTTGTGTCTGATGATATTATTGAATATGGGCTTAATTCTACTTTTCATGTTGAACAGGTTACGGAAGATGGTACTATAGTTAAGTATGTTTGGAGTGAGGGGAACACTACTCTTAGTGAGGAGCAGTTTTTTGATTGGATTAAACCAAGTGTTGGAGTGCATTACCTTACTTTAAGTGTAACAGATAACTTAGGAGCAGTAGGTAAAGATGATTTTATTGTAACTGTTCAACCTTATAAAAATAAGATCCCTTACTCAGTGACTAGCCAAGACGAGACAAATGAAACTATATTTGATTATCAAGATGCAAATATATCTCTTGAAGCAACAGATCAAGATGATACTAATTTAACTTTTATTATCGTTACTCAACCATCTAAAGGTACTTTAACATCAACTTATAAAGTTGATTACAATATATCTCGTAATGGTTATGTAGACACTAGAACTAGAGAAGATTTTAAATATACTCCTAATGTTAATGCAAGTGGGGATGATAGTTTTACTTATAAAATTAATGATGGAGAGATTGACTCTGCAATATATAAAATAGATATACACATTACACCAACTTTAAAGTTTAAAAGTTTAAATTATGCCGAGGTTACTTCAGCAAGGACAAATAGAGTATGGTTAGATAGGAACTTAGGGGCTACAGATCGGGGGAATAATGGAGATCTTTATCAATGGGGTAGAAAAGCGGATGGGCATCAGTTAAGAGATTCTACTTATTCAAATACTGATATATTAAGCACTTTAGATGAAAATAGTAGTTTATTTATATCTAACTATGCAAATGGTCATAGTGATTGGACTTCTGATGATAAAAACGGTAGTAAAAGAGTTGAATTTTGGTCTAAAACAGATGGTAGTTCTATTTGTCCTGCAGGATACAGAGTTCCAACTAGAGATGAATTATTGGCAGAGTTTACAATTAGTGGGAATCAAAATCAATCAACAGCTAATTTACATCTTAATGATCTTGGTTCTTCACGTAAATTAGATGGAAAATTTAATGGTGGCTTCTCTTTATGGACAACTACTTTATCAGATAGAGGTTATGCTTACCATATTTTATCTTCAGAGCGTATTGTATATACTGAGGATTATACTCAATACACATTTGGAGATGGTGTTCGCTGTATAAAAGCTCAATAACAAAAATTATTTCAGCCTATGCGCTGAAGTAAAAGATAAAAAACTACTTTTTAAGTAAGTTTTTTATATCTACAAGTACTAAAGTTAAAGCTATAAGCCAAACAAGGTCTAAAATATAGTTATTTTTTAGACCTATGTAGTATATTATGGGTAAGCCTATAAGTATAGGTAGTTTTAAAAAGTAAAAAAATAGTAATACTGATCCATATAACTTTTTCATATTTTAATCATAACATATTTTGTATAAGGTGTTATGTAAGAACTCTGATGTAAAATATGAAACAAAAATTTTATGAAAAAAGATTATGATTAGAAAAGTTTTTAAAAAAAAGAGTGGACCATCTAAATTTGATGCAGTTTTAGACAAATATAAAATCCCTAGAGAGTTTTTAGCCTTTAATAGACGCACCGTTTCAAGGGGTGTAGCTATAGGTTTGTTTGTTGGGCTTATACCTATGCCATTGCAGATGGTTGTTATAGTGATGTTACTCCCGATTTTTAGATTTAATGTTTTGGTTGGCTTCTCCATGGTTTGGCTATCTAATCCTGTAACAATGCCTTTTATGTACTATGTTGAGTACCTAACTGGAAACTTTTTGCTTGGTTTAGATGGGGTTGCTAACATAGAGTTAACTCTTGATTGGTTTAAAGATAATCTTGATGATATCTTAATTCCACTTTATGTTGGAACTCTTTTTTATTGTGTAACTATCTCATCCACATCTTACTATCTGATCAATTATCTTTGGGTAAGATCTGTTCATAAAGAGAAAAAACATAGAAGAACTCTTTGGCAAAAATTAAAAGCGAAGGGTGATGAGATTATCCACCACCATAAAGAGTAGTCTTTACTTTTTAAGTATGCCAAACTTTTGAGGCCTTATGGTTACATCTGTTATAGCAACACCACTTCTAGTATTTAAAGAGTTTTCAACAACATCAGCTATATCATCTGCTAGTAGTGTTTTATCAAAGTTTGTTGATGGCATAAAGTGTAAATCATCAAAAAAATTTGTTTGTGTTAGGTCTGGATTGATGTTTATAACATTTACACCTGATGCTCTTACCTCTTCAAAAAGTGCAGAACTAAAAGCTTTTAGCCCTGTTTTTGTAGCAGAGTAGAGAGCTGCATATTTAGATGATTTTAGTGCTTCTATGGATGTTATGTTTATAATTACACCCTCATTTTGTTTTAAATTTCTTAAAAGTTCAGAGCTAAGTTGCATTGGAACTTTTAAGTTTACATCTACCATATCTGAGATAGTTTTAAAATTAATCTCCTCATGTGGTCTAAAAACACCAAAACCAGCAGCGTTAACAAGTACACTTATGGACTTATCTTTTTTTAAAAACTCTAATGTTTTTTTAACACTTTTCTGATCAGTAAAATCACACTCTATACTTTTAACATCGCACTCATTTCTGGCTATGCCTATAACCTCATAACCCATGGATTCTAGCCTAGTAGCAATGGCTTTGCCTATGCCTGAACTTGCTCCACTTACTACTGCTGTTGCCATACTCTAACCTTTTTCATATCTATAAACTGCTCTAACTCTTTTGACATAAAATCTAAAATATCTTTTTCATTTTTATAAAAAGCAACATTGTCTTCAAACTCATAATCATAAAAAGCCAAATCGCTTCTTTGTAGTTTTTTAAGAGTTTTAAGATGATCTTTACTCATTCTAAATGAGCCTATAGTCATAGAGTAGAGCTTATCTGAATCAATATTATCAAAAAGTTCTTTTACTAACTCTTTATAAAGATTTTCATAATCTTCAGTGATTATAACGGGATCTATACTTACTCTAACTCTCCAACCAGCCTCTACTGCACTTTTTATAGCTTTTAATCTTTGTTTTAAAGATGGGGTTTTATTTTCATAAAGATCTATAATACGCTGTGGGGAGATACTCCAAGCTAAAACCACATTTTTATTTATCTCTACATCTTTAAGAGCTTTAAAGTTTGCACTTTTTGTTCTTATCTCTAGGTTTAGGTTTGGTTTATCTTTTGCAAACTCTATCCATTTTTTACTAAGACCTAAAAGTGACTCTAAGGCTAAAGTATCTGTATCGTAAGAGATAGCTATAAGTGTTTTTTTATCTAAAAGTGGTTTTACCTCTTCAAAAAAGTCCTCTATATTTACAAATAAAACAGAGTTTGCACTTTGGTAAAGCCCTTGTAAGTAGCAGTACTCACAATCATATAAACATCCAAGTAGTGATGAGGTGTAGTAAAAATTGTCGTGATCAAAACCATCACTAAAGTATGAGCCTTTATGTATAAAACCCCTCTCTTTTTTAGCTAAAATTAGGTTTTTAGACTCACTTTGAGCATTAAAATCCTGATTTACTCTGTTAAAAACATCTTTATAGTGCTTTATAACAATAACTTTAGATGATGAAAACTTTTCTATAATTTTCAAGCTTTGTGGATGATCTAAAACTTGCTCTTCAACATATAGATGTGAAAAAAGTTTATGATCTAAGTTGTGAGATATACTCATCTAAAACCTTTTTTTTCTGTAGTTTGTTTAACTCTTTTAACAAACTTATATCTAAATAAAACTCTTTATTGTTTTTTAGTTTGAAGTATTTTATGGCGTCTTCTAGGTTTACCACTTGTGAAGATGTGAAATGTTTTTTAAGTTCTATTAAGATAATCTCTTCATTTTCACTGTAAAACTCTTTAGGTGCTTTTTGATCAACAAGCTCTATAAACTGAATTACGCTCTCACTTGTTAAATTTATAAGTTTAGTAATATTCTCCTTGTTTACTTTTGATGGTTCAAAGTTGTCTGAAACAAGTTTTACTATAAAGATAGATGAACTTTTAAAAAACTTTTGAGCAACCTTGTAAATCCAAAAAGCCTCCATGTCAACAGCAGTTTTATAAAAACCATCCATTGGCTCTTCAAAAGATGTTAAAGTTGAGTCATCAAGGGATGTTTCAAAAAGTATATCAGGGTAAAAAGTTTTATCTTTAAAACTTATAGAGTTGATGTGTAAAAGTGTACCAATCTCTAAAACACTAGCACATATGCCAAAGTTAATTAAAGAGTCACTTTTTTTTGGTTTTTTATAGCTTAAAAGTGCCGTTGTAGCCATTAAAGCATTATCTCTACCCATGCCACTTATAACTAGATATATATTTTTGTTTTCATAAATATCAAAGTTTAAAGATACGTTTTTTTTAAGTTTATATTTGTTTATAATCTCTTGTGCTTCAACTTTTAGGGCTACTACTATGTAAATCATCTTGTAATCTTATCAAATTTTAAATATAATCTAGCAATATGAATAGAGATAAAATAAAAGATTTAAAAAACAATATAGATATTATAGATAACTCAAGAGATTATATTATAGATTTGTGGCTAAAAGATAGTGACGTTCTTGATATTTTGCTTTTGCATAAAATAGAGACAGAGTACTTTAAACTAAACTTTGCACATTATATACTTGATTATTATATAGATGTAGTTAGGGGTGTAAAGGAGATAGGGGATTGCCCTGTTATAGCTAAACTTTTGGAATACCTAAAAGATAAAGATATAAGCTCAAGTGAACTTTTTGTTATATGTACACACTTTAGAAAAGCTATGGTAGATGTATGTTTTACAAAAAATATTATGTCAAATGCTCTATATGATGGCATATCTTATGTTTTTGATAATAACTTTAGAGGTGTTTTAGAGTCTTACCAAGCAACTGTACTTAAAGCTAAAAATGATAAAAAAGAGCAAGAGGATCTTTTTAAACAGTTTAACATCGCTTTAGATAAGTCTGCACTTCTTTCTAAAACAGATTTGGAAGGAAATATAACATACGTTAATCCACTTTTTGAAAAGATAAGTGGTTACTCTAAAGATGAGCTTTTAGGTAAAAATCATAATATAGTGAGACATCCAGATATGCCTAAGGAGTTTTTTAAAAATCTTTGGGATACTATAGAAAAACGTGAAATTTTTCAAGGTACTATTAAAAACAGAGCAAAAGATGGTAGTGCATATTTTGTAGAAACAACCATAATGCCTATCTCAAACATACAAGGTGAGGTTGTTGAGTATCTCGCTATAAGGTATGAGGTTAGTGAGCTTATAGAGGCTAGAGATGCAGCCATACAAGCAGAACGCTCTAAAGATTTGTTTTTAGCAAATATGTCACACGAGATAAGAACTCCACTTAATGCTATTTTGGGATTTGTAGATATACTTAGAAAAAGAGATCATGATGCTAAAGAGTCTCACTATCTAAATATTATTCACTCATCTGGTCAAACACTGCTTAGTATTATTAGTGATATACTTGATTTTGCAAAAATCAAAAATGGAAAGATGAGCATAGATAAACATCAGTTTAATATATCTGATGAGATTAAAACTGTAGTGGAACTTTTTAAATCTACTGCCTTAGAGAAAGATATCTCATATATTAGCTATATTGATCCAAAACTTCCAAGTTTAATTAGTGGTGATTCTGTAAGGATAAAACAGATACTTACAAACTTTTTAAGTAATGCTTTTAAGTTTACCCATAAAAAAGGTGAGGTTTTTGTAAAGATTGAGCTTAAAAAAAATCTACTTTGCATTAGTGTAAAAGATAATGGTTCAGGTATGACATTAGAGCAACAAAAACGTGTTTTTCAAGCTTTTGAACAAGCTGAAAACTCTACAACTAGAAAACATGGTGGTACTGGTCTTGGTCTTTTTATATGTTCTAAACTTGCTTTAATGATGGGTGGGGATATAAACTTAAAAAGTGAGTTAGATAGAGGTAGTATGTTTGAGGTAGTTATACCTATAGATATAATAGATAAAGATCTTAACACTTACCACCTTTCACATAAAGAGATATATTTAGATAAAGATGCCTTGAGTTTTAATGAAACTAAGGTGTTTGCTGGTTATGTTAAAAATATGTATGGAGATGTTTTAAATACAGTTGATATATCTGATCAGATAAAACACCAAAACATAGTTGTTCATGCCAATAATGTAGATGATATAGAGCTTGAAAAGATGAAAAAGATATATGATGAGATTATAATTATAACACCATCTGTAAATCATGGATTTTCGCAAAGAGATGATATAAAAGCCATAGTTTTACCTTTTAATCCTGATGAGGTAAATGATATCTTTGGTTTTAAATGTGCTAGTGATAGTGTTAAAACTGTTATAGAAGATGAGTATTTTAATTATCATATACTTGTTGCTGAGGATAACTTGGCAAACCAACAGTTTATATCTATAGTCTTAGAGGAGTTGGGCTTTACCTTTGATATTGCAGAAAATGGTTTAGTTGCTACTCAAAAAGTACAAGATAATGAGTATGATCTTATACTCATGGATCAACAGATGCCAATTATGGGTGGATTAGAAGCTAGCAAAAAGATAAAAGAGGAGTTGAAACTTAAAGAAAAAGTAGATATTCCAATTATAGCTTTAACTGCAAATGCTCTTAAAGGTGATCGCGAGTATTATATGGAAAATGGTTTAGATGAGTACATAAAAAAACCAATTGATCAAGAAGAGTTTAAAAGTACTATATCTAAATTTTTAAAACCAAATAGTATAAATGAAAATAGAGTAAATAAAAAGGAAGAAAAAATTATGTCAATAAATTACGGAACAGTAAATGCAGAAGAGTTAGCTGCTAAAATAGGACTAAAGGTAAAGCATATTCCTATATTAGTTGGAACATATATAGAGGAGGGTGAGAGCATACTTAACTCTTTAAAAGAGGCAATTGAATCAAAAGATTATGAAAATATACAGTTGCATGCACACTCTTTAAAAGGTAGTAGTGGAAATCTAAAATTTGATGAGCTTTATGAGTTGGCAAAAGAGATAGAACTATCTGCAAAAAATAAAGATGAAAGTTACGATTATGAAGGTAAGTTTGAAGAGTTGAGTGCTGGGGTAAAGTCTATAAAACTATAGAAGTACCTTAGCACTTATGCTTAAAGCAGCACTCTCACTTCTTAAGATAAGTGGTGAGTTAAACCTTTTTACATTGAAATTTTTTAAAAACTCTTTTTCATCTTTTGAAAAACCACCCTCACAACCAAGAAGAGCTGTTTTTATCTCACTTACATCATCTAAGACATCTTCACTAAAGTCTAAAACTTGAGTATTTGGGTGTTTGCTCATAAATGTTTTTATATCTTTACCCTCATCTAAAAGCATCATAACATTTCTTCCACACTGTTGCATAGAGCTTTTTAAGATACGCTCATACCTTTTAAAATCATGTTTGAAGTTTTTTTGGCTTCTATCGCAGTTTATAAAAGTTATCTTTTCAACACCTATCTCATTTAGTGATGGTAAAACTTTTTCTACACTTTTTGAGTCTATATTACACCAAGCTAGATGAAAACTTTTTTTTGCCATTAAAAGCTTTTTCTCACTTTTTATAAGTGTGCAATATAATGCTTTTGGTTCTATAGAGGTTATCTTGTAGGTGTGTAGTGTTTGCATATCATCTTCATTTACAAAAACTATCTCGTCATCTACACTATGCCTTCTAACTTTTACTAGATACTTAAAGTTTTCATTTTTGATTTTTAGAGATTCTTTACTTGCATCTTGATCAAATATAAATATCATCTAAAATCTTTTAATATATAAAAACTTATAATTATAAAAAGCTCACTAGTGAAAATTTTAAATATTATATCTCTATAGTTTTGAACACTTTTTTCATCTCTAGGGTCTACTTTTTTTAGCCTTTGGTATCTATATATCTCAAAAGCTATAAGGTTAATATTTGCTAGTATCATTAAAACATTAAACCAGTCAAATGGTAACCATTTTGATGCCATCATAACAATACCAGTAAAAAACATAGATATAAGTAACATTAAAGATATAGGAACATACATACGCATAGATACTGAGTATGTTTTTATATCATTTGATTTATAAAGTGAGTAGCCATTATAGACACTTAAAAGGGCAAATGCTGCAATTGCACCAAGGTGGATTTCAATACTTAAGGAATACATTTCATTCATAATCGCCATTTTACCTAAATTGTCATATAATTTACAAAAATTAAGCCCTAAAGGGTTGTAAAGATTTATTATGAGCGTATCACCATTAGAAGCATTAGATAAGATTTTTGAAGTTACTTCAAGTACAAGCACTCACCTTTTACCTATAGAGTCAGTTTTAGGACTCTCTTTAGCACAAGATGTTTATGCGACACATAACTTACCACCTTTTGACAACTCTGCAATGGATGGCTATGCTGTTCGTTTAGCTGATGCAGGTAAAAGTACAAAAGTGGTTGATATAATTTTTGCAGGGGACAATAAAAACATAGATTTACATGATGGTATATGTACAAAAATTATGACTGGTGCTAAAATCCCAAACAACTGTGAGTGCATAGTACCCATAGAAGATACTAAAATGGATGGAGATGATGTTATCCTTCCAAAAGATTTAGTTTTAAATAAACACATAAGACGCTCAGGTGAAGATATACAAAAAAAAGATTTACTTCTAAGTAGTGGCGATACACTTAAAGCACACAATATTACTCTATTGGCATCTCAGGGTATCTCACACGTCAAAGTACATAAAAAACCTTTGGTTGCAGTTTTTGCAAGTGGAAGTGAACTTAAAATGCATTTTGAGAACTTAGAGCCACATCAACTTTATAATACAAACACTCCAACTATATTGGCAAGGTGTACAGAACTTGGATGTGATACAGAGTTTATAGGAACAAGTGAAGATAATCTAGTATCTATAAAAGAAGATATAGCTTCAGCACTTGGAGCAGACTTGATTATAACAAGTGGTGGGGTTAGTGTTGGTGATGCTGATTTTACAAAAGAGGCTTTTGAAGCTTTTGATATAGAGTATATTTTTGAAAAAATAGATATAAAACCTGGTAAACCAACTATATTTGGAAAAATTAAAGATACTTACATTTTAAATTTACCTGGAAACCCTCTCGCGGCTGCTATGATATTTGAACTTTTTGGACGCTCAATTATAAATGCTTTATCTGGTAGAGGTGAAAAATATATAAACCCAATAAAAACAAAAATATCCTCATCTCACTCCATAAGAGCTGGTCGTATCACTATGTTACCTGGATTTTTTGATGGTGATGGTTTTAAAGTTTGTGAAAAATTTGCACCTGGTATGGTGTCTCCACTCTCTATCTCAAATGCCTATATCATCGCAAATGACACCCAAGAACAGTTTAATAAAAATGATGAAGTAAAAGTGATTTTAAACACTTATAACTTTAGTTCAAAAGTAAAAAAAGATATTTTTAGTTAAACCTAAGATTACTCATGTATAATTTCAATTCCTCTTTAGACCTGTGCAATGTTTGCTTTAGGTAACGTGTCAGGGTAGGAATACAGCAGCACGCTTGAAGTAGTCATGTGCCGCAGGTATCTGAAGGGGTCTTTCCTTTTTATAAAATCAATTTACTTTCCAACAAATAGTTTTACTTCTATAAATGATATAATGCTAAAATGAATACAAAAAACATATATATATCTTCAAACACCTCCCGTTCTGGTACACTTTTTATTACTATGGGTATTATCCAGTTACTTAAAAGTAAAATGTCTAAAATTGCTTTTTATTGTCCTGTTGTTATAGATGAAAAAAATAATGATATTGAGTTTGTAAGGGAGTACTTTCATCTCTCTAACTCTTTTAGTTCTGCTTTTACATTTACCCTTAAAACTTTTGAAAATACTTTAAATACTTCTGGTGGGGATGAAATTTTAGCTAGGTGTTTAAAAGATTATAAAAAACTTGAAAAAGAGAATGATTTTGTTATATGTCAAGGTCTTAGTAAAGAGTTATATCCGAGCTTTGTTGTTGATGATTTTAACACTATATTTAGCTCAAATTTTTCATCATCACACATAGACATTATAAACGCTCACTCTAAAACATCTGATCAGATAATAGAGGAGATTAGGTCTGAGCAAAAAAGAAAAAACCTTTTAAGTATATTTGTAAATAGACTAGATGAAACAACATTTGATGAGTTAAAATCTAAAAATTATCAAAATGTTAACTTACTAATGGAAGATAAAGAGTTAGATCTTATCTCTTTACTTGATGTAAAAGAGTACCTTGGATGTGAGCAGATTTTTGGAAGTAGTGATGATTTAAACAAGGTGATTAAAAGTACACGCATCGCGGCTATGAATCTTGAGCATTTTATATGTCACATAGAAGACTCTGATCTTGTTATAGTGCCATCAGATAGGGTTGATATAATTTTGGGTTCTCTTCTTGCACTTTACTCTAAAAACTACCCTGCAATTACCGCAATACTTTTAAGTGGAGATGTTGAGATACCACAAAGTATAATGAAACTTTTTGATGGTTTTGATAAGTTAAACATACCTATGCTTAAAACAAAACTTAACACTTATGAGTCTGCTTTAAAAGTTTCACAAATCTCTTCAAGTATTAGACCACACTCAAAAAGAAAAATAGCCTTAGCTCTAGGACTTTTTAACAAAAGTGTAAACAAAGAACTAATTTTAGAAAAGATAGACTCTAGCAGTTCAAAAGTTGTTACACCTAAAATGTTTGAGTATAAACTTTTTGAGTTGGCATCAAGAAAAAAGATGAATATTGTCCTCAATGAAGCAGATGATGATAGGATTTTAAGAGCTACAGAGATACTTTTAAGACAAGAGGTTGTAGATATAACACTTTTGGGTATAAAAGAGGAGATACTTCATCAAGCATCACTTTTGGGTATAGATATAAGCAAGGCGAAGTTTGTTGATCCCCATAGTTCAAGTTTAAAAGAGGCATACTCTAAAGAGTTTTATGAGATGAGAAAAGCTAAGGGTTTAAGTCTTGACGCTGCTAGAGATGCCTTGGAGCATTATAACTATTTTGCAACTATGATGGTTTATAAAAAAGATGCAGATGCCATGGTTAGTGGTGCTACACATACTACAGCAGATACTATAAGACCAGCTTTGCAGATTATAAAAACATCAAAAGGTATAGACCTTGTTTCTAGTGTGTTTTTGATGTTGATGAGTGAGGAGGTTTTGATATATGCAGATTGTGCAATAAACCAAAGCCCTTCCTCAAAAGAGTTAGCTCAAATAGCTATATCAAGTGCAACTACAGCAAAAGCTTTTGATATAGAACCAAAGGTAGCGATGTTGTCATACTCTAGTGGGGACTCAGGAAGTGGTGAGATGGTTGAGAAGGTGAAAGAAGCAACTAAAATAGCTCATGAATTAGATAGTAAACTTTTGCTTGATGGTCCTTTGCAATATGACGCTGCTACTATAGAAAAAATTGCTAAAAAGAAGATGCCGTCATCAAAAGTAGCAGGAAATGCAAATGTTTTAATCTTTCCAGACCTAAACACAGGAAACAACACCTACAAAGCCGTTCAAAGAAGCTCAGGGGCTATTGCGATTGGACCTATCCTTCAAGGCTTAAACGCACCAATAAACGATTTAAGCCGTGGTTGTGAGATAGAAGATATAGTAAACACAGTTTTAATAACTGCTATACAAGCTCAGGAAAGAGTATGATTTTAGTTATTAATGCTGGTAGTTCATCTTTAAAATACAAACTTTTTGATTATAAAAGTTTAGATGTTATAGCTTCTAAAAATATACAAAATATAGATAAAAACTTTACACATCAAGATGCAATAGATGAAGTGTTAAACTCTATAGAGAGCTCAAAAATAAAAACTGTAGTTCATAGAGTTGTACATGGAGCATCACTTTACTATAAAGCAACACTTATAGATGAAGATGTGATTAAAAATATAAAAGAGTTAAGTGCTTTAGCCCCTTTGCATAACCCCGTTAACTTAAAGGCTATAGAGTTTTTTACAAAGAGTTTACCTAATGTTGAACATATAGCAGTGTTTGACACTGCTTTTCATCAAAGTATGCAAAAAGAGAGTTATCTTTATGCAACACCTAAGAGTTTTTATGAAAAGTATAAGGTTAGACGCTATGGTTTTCATGGAAGTTCACATAAATACTTAACTTATAAAAGCTCACAAATTTTAAATATACCTTTAAGTGAAATTAATCTTATAACATTACATCTTGGAGCAGGAGCAAGTGTTTGTGCCATAGAAAAAGGGTTAAGTGTCGATACCTCTATGGGATTTACACCTTTAGAGGGCTTAGTTATGGGAACTAGAAGTGGAACTATAGATGTTGCAATACTACCGTATCTGATCAAGAACTACGATTTTACTATTGATGAGTTAGACACTATTTTAAATAAACAAAGTGGTTTAAAAGGGATCTGTAATGAGAGTGATATGCAAAAAATCTTATCAAGAGAGGATGAAGATGCCTTGCTTGCTGTAGAGATGTTTGTAAGAG
Source organism: Helicobacteraceae bacterium (assembly GCA_015488775.1). GTDB lineage: Bacteria > Campylobacterota > Campylobacteria > Campylobacterales > Sulfurimonadaceae > WFNF01. The sequence continues at coordinate 2,801 of WFNF01000034.1, read as the reverse complement.
GTATTAAAAAAACTATTGGCTCTTATATGGCTGTTTTAGATAGAGTTGATGCTATAGTTTTCTCAGGTGGCATAGGGGAAAATTCTAAAATCATAAAAGATAAAGTTTTAAATTCATTAGAAAACAACTTACTCTTACCAAAGGTTTTAACAATCAAAACAGATGAGGAGTGGCAGATGGCTTATGAGGGAGTTGGTTTAGTAGAAGAGAGATTGTGAACTTAACATCATCTTTCAACTATCTAAATTAATCAAATCCATCTTTCCAACAAGTTTGTAAAGTATCTAAAAAGTTTAATACTAAGGGATCTTCGCTTTCATACTCACTAATCTCTTTTTTTGTCTGTTTTATGGAGTCTTTACACCTTATAATAATCTCATCATACTCTTTATTAGAGAGTCCACAACTCAATTTTGCAAAATTTTTATATGTTTTTTCTTTCCACCAGAGTTTTCCATCACTTAGTTTTAAGGCTGGTATATCATTTTTAATATATATTGTTGTAGTAATGACATCATATATAGGGGCTAAATAACTATCTTGATAATCATTTTTATAGATGATTCCATAATTTTTAAGGTGTCCATCTCCATTTCGTAAAAAATGGTTCATTACAAGTGCAGTAAAAAATATTTTTAAAGATTTTTTTCTTTTTTGTGCTGATATAACATCTTTTATTACTCTAGTACACTCCTCATAACTTCCATCATACTTTTGTCTGGTTCCTCTTGCTGTAAGTACACACATATCCTCAAAACCTAAATATTTATTATGATCAGTAGTGTCTATATCAAACCTTTTCATAACAAACATTTTTAAATCTTTACTTATGTAGAACTCTGGTGTAGGTAGATTTGCATTTTGGATTGCTCTCATACAAAAATATTCATTTAAAGCTAGTTGTGGATAATCATTTTCCCATGACTTTACTATATAGTGCTCAAACCTCATAGTTGTTTTATTGTGAGCTTTCAAAAGTAGTTTTGGTTGTACACCCGATACACCAGAGCGTATGGAAAATCTTTGCATCAATTCATCAAATAAATTTTGTTTCTGATTATCCAATATATCAGTAAGTTCTAAACGATTTTTGTCTTCAATAATTTTATCAAACTTGACACGACCCAACATATAAGGTCCTATGACTCTTAAAAAGTTAATATCATCCATATTCTGAATTTTAGAAAAATGGTTTTGTATAACCTCTTTTAATGCTCCTTCTGGCATATTCATCTCAAAAATAGGGTGAAGTTTTTTACTATTGTAACTAGATGCTCTTACGGGCATGGTAAGACTTACAAGATCTTGTGCATTTTTTACATAGTTAAATATATATTTATCATCTTCAAAAACAAGATTTCCATTAAGATTAGAGTTTACATAAACTTCCAAGTTATCCTCTTTCATTTTGCAACTCTTCTAATGTTCTTGGTCGTCCTTTGGCTCTTAAGTTTAACTCAACTCCAAGAAGGTCTAAAATAGTATCTACTTTTTTTATACCAACTTCATCAATAAAACCATTTTCTATTTTAGATATTGTTCTTTTGGTTATACCACTATAGTTTTGCATATCATCTTGAGACCAGTTTTTACTTTTTCGTAATACCTTTATCTCATTTCCAAGTTTTTCTAAAGTCAAGAGAACCCCCTTTTTATGAAGTATATTTCTTATTATATGGTAATATATATTAAATATGAATTATACTTCATTTATTTGAGGTTTTAGTTAGTGTCATCTTTTCTTAAGAGAGCTTGTTTATATACTAACATATCTTCCCTTTTTCCAATGACAAGAACTTTAACAATTATCATCGATTCAACTATCTCATAAACGATTCTTACTTGTTTTTTTGAAACATACATTTTACGAAGACCAGATAAATTCATACCATTTTTGTTACCTAATAACTCCCCAAGTTCAGGAGAAATTTGAATCTTTTTTAGCTTTTTAAAAACTTCTATACGGACAGAATTATTTAATTTTTTTAAATCATCTTCTATGAGAGGATGATATTTAATATTATACATCTCCTACAGTTCTTCCAAATCAATATCAAATTTTTTAGCAATTTCATCCATAGACACATATTCAGATAAAGGTGTTGTTTTTCTCTCTTGTATTGCATGGTATATACTGCTGTGTTCAGCTAGTGCCACATCGTCTTCTAATGCCTTTAGTCTTTCATACTCATCTGTAGAGATAACGACAGCTTCAAGCTTGTTGTTTTTAAGGATACCTATTTTTTCTAAAGAATGCTCTTTTATGCTACCAACAACACTACCAATTTGTTTTGTAAAATCAGTTATAGAAAACAGTTCATTTTGTGCATATTTAACCATGTTTAATTTCCTTGTTAATTTACTACTTAATATTATAGCACATATACTTGCTAATATCATCTAACTAATCAGCAACTGCCTCTTCTCTTCCTTTGCATTTCATAAGTGTATAATGCTCAAATAAAGAGAAATATAAGGACTAAAAATGCCTAATGAAAGTTCTGAATCGTTTATAGCTAAATTTATTAGAACTCTTAAGTTTAGATAATTATGTAAGGGGAATCTATTTTTATAGAGACTCTAATTTAGTGGAAGAGAGATTGTGAACTTAACGCCATCTTTTATATTTTCTACTTCTAAAGACCCCATACAGTGTTCACTTATGATAATCCTTGACATATATAGTCCAAGACCTGTTCCATTTTTTGATGTTTTTGTTGAAAAATAAGGGTCAAAAATGTTTGATAAGATGTTTTCTTTTATACCACCTGCATTATCTAAAACTTCTATTAATATTTTAT
>WFNF01000033.1 GCA_015488775.1 Helicobacteraceae bacterium | reverse complement strand
GAGTGTATATAAAATCAGAATATTTGGGAAGGGGTATAAAGAGAGGTTTGTATATATTGTTAAAGATAAGATAGATTTTGAGTTAGAATTCTTACAAAACTATATAGTAAACTATATAGCTATTACCAATCAGAATAAAAGAATGAGTAGAGTAGGGCTTTATAATGTTATCTCAAATAAAATGAAGAAAGCAGGTATCAATAAGAAGGGTGTTCATATTTTACGACATACATTTGCCCGTAATCTTGTAAGTAAAAATATTAATCTCTCAACTATATCTGAACTGCTTGGACATGCTGATATAACATTGACAGCTCGTACATATGCTAAGAGCGATGAGGGGAGTAAGATTAGGGCTGTTTTGTAGATAATTGATTCTGTTTTTGATAGAAAAATCTATAATCATAGAAGTATAAAATGCTATAAAAAGTTGTTGTGGAGAAGGCTAACTGTTAGACTGATCTCGCAACAAATTTTTTATTACTATTATTAGATATAATAGAGTATTAAATAATTAAGTGAGAAAATTTGGAAATCAAAGAACTACAACCTATCGTAAATTTTATATACTCTGTTGCTGATGATGTATTAGTAAATTACTATGAAAAAGCAAAGTATAAAGATATTATATTGCCAATGACAGTTATTCGCCGCCTTGATGTAGTTTTAGAACCTACAAAAGAAAAAGTAGTTGAAGTATATAATCAGTACAAAGATAAACTTGATGATATGGATGATTTACTTGGTGGTAAAAATGGTTCAAATCTTGGTTTTCACAATCACTCAAACTTCACTCTAAAATCTTTACTTGATGACCCATCCAACATAAAAAGTAACTTTGAAAATTATCTTAATGGCTTTAGTGCTGATGTTCAAGATATTTTAGAAAAATTTGAGTTTAGAAATCAAGTGGCTAAACTTGATAGAACGGGTAATCTTTATCTTACTATTCAAAAGTTTTGCTCATCGACTATAAATCTTTCGCCCAATGTCATAAAAGATGAAGAGGGTAAGACTATTCATCACGGATTATCTAACCTTGGAATGGGATATGTATTTGAAGAGCTTTTAAGGCGATTTAACGAGGATGAAAATGCTCAAGCAGGAAAGCACTTTACACCACGAGAGATAATTTCACTTATGACAAATCTTGTTTTTATACCTATCAAAGATGAGATAAAACAAGGAACTTACTTTGTCTATGACAATGCTTGTGGTTCAGGGGGAATACTGAGTGAAGCAAAGCAGTTTATAACAGATAAAGAGGGAGACATAGCCTCAGAGGCGACTATTAAAACTTATGGTCAAGAGGCTTCAGATGAGATTTTTGCTATCTGTAAATCAGATATGATGATACGAGGGGAAAACCCTGACAATATCAAGTACGGCTCAACTCTCTCAAGTGATAAACTTGGAAATATGACATTTGATTTTATGCTTACAAATCCACCATTTGGAACACCTTGGAAAAAAGACCAAGCACTTTTAGGTATAGAGGGCAGTGGACAAGAGAAGAAGTTAGATAGTTGTAATGACAGTAGGTTTAACATAGGTATAACAGACATTGGCGATGGGCAGATGATGTTTATGCAAAATATGCTCTCAAAAATGAAGCCAGTTTCAAAAGATACACCTCTTGGAAGTCATATAGCTTCTATTCACAATGGTTCAAGTCTCTTTAGTGGAGATGCAGGAAGTGGAGAGAGTAATATACGAAAACATATCATAGAAAACGATATGCTTGAAGCCATCATAGAACTACCAAAAGATATGTTTTACAATACTAATATCTCAACATATATTTGGTTAGTGACAAATAACAAAAAGAAAAAGGGTAAAGTAAAACTTATAAGTGCAAGTAGTGAAGAGTTTTACAAACCTATGACAAAGAGTTTAGGTAAAAAACGACACAAGATGACACCTGAACAAATTACTAAACTAACACAACTTTTTATGAGCGATAATGCGAGTAAGTATGTTAAAGTTTTTGATAATGAAGATTTTGGATACTCAAAAATAACCATAGATAGACCTCTAAGGCTTGAGTATAAAAATATAGAGTCTAAAATAGAGCTACTTAAAGAGAGTAAAGAGTTTAAAAAGTTAAATGCTGAGAAATCATCTGAATTTTTAAAAGCACTTTTAAACTCAAGTGAGAGTAGTGATGATACAAAGTTTTTTAGTGAACTTAAAAAGGAACTATCTTTTAAACCTACAAAGGGGCAAGTGAAACTAATACGAGATGTCTTTAGTTCAGTTAGTAAAGAAGCAAGTGAAGTTTATAT
>WFNF01000032.1 GCA_015488775.1 Helicobacteraceae bacterium | reverse complement strand
AGAGAGGGAAACGCCTGGTCCCATTTCGAACCCAGAAGCTAAGCCTCTCATCGCTGATGATATTGCACCTTGCAGGTGTGTGAAAGTAGGTCGCTGCCTAGTTCGGATTTCTTCTTTTTACTTACTTATTTACTTAATTACCTTTTTACTTACTTGTTCATTCTATTTATTGTTAATTATTCTTTTATTTTATATGTTATATTTAAATTTTTATCTTACTTATATAAAACGATATATTGCTATCATTTTATATTAGATGCCCTCTTTATTGTTCAAAATTAATTTTAATAAAGGGAATACCCTACGCCACGTATTGTTTTTATATACTCTTTTTCTTTTAGTGGGTCTATTTTTTCTTTTAATCTATTTATAGCTACATTTACTGTTCTACCTTGGTAACTTGAATCTTTACCCCAAATTATCTCTAGTAAATCATCTCTTTTTAGTACTTTATTTTGGTTTTTGATAAGTAGAGACAAAAGATCAAATTCAAGTTTTGTTAGCTCAATATTTTCCTTATCGACTTCAACTTGTCTACTATTGTGATCTATTTTGATATCTTTATATATTTGAGTTTCAATAATATTTGATGAATTTAACCTTTTTAATATTGCTGCTATTCTTAGTAATAATATATCAAAATCAAATGGTTTTGTTATATAATCATCACAGCCTCTTAAAAATCCCTCTTTTATCTGATAATTGGAATCTTTAGCACTCAAAAATATTACAGGTGTATTCATCCCAAAGTCTCTTAACATTGCAATAAATTCGCTACCCTCTATGTCAGGTAAGTTCCTATCCATAATTATTAAATCTACTTTTTCTTCATCAAGAGCTTTTCTTACATTTTTTGTATTTACAAAACCTAAAGTTTCATAATCATCTTTTTGTAATCTGTACTCTAAAAGTTCAAGTAGGTCAATTTCGTCTTCTACAATTAATATAGTTGCTTTCATATATACTCCAAATTAATACACTAATAATAGATAAACTTTATAACACTTAGGTTACAGAGTTTATATATATAAGCAAGTTTTGTTACATATTTGTTTCTTTTGAGAAATTTAAAGGCAATTTCACTAATTTATAATTCTGTAAACTTTTATAAGCTTACTTAATTACAAAAACAACTCTTTTGTAACCATTTCGTTTCATTCAAGTAACTTCAAAGTAACTACATATTTTTATAATTCGATAAAAAAATGGAGTGAGTATGTTGAAAATACCTCAAATCATAAGTTCTCTACTATTGATAAGTAGTTTAAGCTTAGCGTCTACATCATCAGATAACCTTGCTGAGTCTCTTATGGAACTTAGAGCAGAAGTTGAAAGTCTAGATTCACAGATACAAGATATGAAGGATGAACATAAATCATCAATGAAGTCTTTAGTTATGCAAAAAAATGATTTGGAATCAACTATTGCGAGAGAAAATTTAAAGATTAAACAGCTTAACGTAGAACTAGCTAAAACTCAAAAGCTTATCAAAGATTTAACTAAAAACTCTAAGGGTTTGAAGCCTGTAGTTTTAAAAGCTCTAGCTGAACTTGAAAAAAGTATTAAAAGAGGTATCCCTTTTAAAGTCGAAGATAGAATTGCAGATTTAAATAATATAAAAAGACAATTAAATGAAAATCTTCTGACACCACAAAAAGCTTTATCCTTAGCTTGGAACTCTTACGCAGATACAATTAGAATGTCAAAAGAAAATGGATTATTTAAACAAACTATTAAACTTGACGGCAAAGATGTTTTAGTTCAAATTGCAAGAGTTGGTTCTTTAGCTATTTTTTTTAGAACTCCAGATGATAGGGTCGGATATGTAAGTAAAGATGCTAATGGATGGTTTTATAAAGAGGAATTAAATAAAGAGAAAAAAGAGATGGTTTTAAATCTTTTTGATGCGTATAAAAAACAAATCAGAAGTGGATACTTTGAATTGCCAAATGCTATGATTAGGAGCGTAAAATGAGAAATATTTTTATAATACTAGCTTTACTAGTAACTACACTAAGTGCATCAAATGAGTTAGAACGTGCTTACGCAAAAGAGTTTGCATTTTTAAAAGCACAGAAAAAAGTTTTAACTTCTCGTCTTTCTAAGTTAAAGGCAAAACAAACTCATAATTTAAAATCTGCAAAGTTAGAGATTGAAACTCTTCAAAATGTTGTAATTAGAAAAGATGCTCAAAGTGAAGCCTTATCTAATAAACTTTACCAAGCACAACAAAATTCACAAAATGTTAGTGATGATACATCTTTAGTTGAAGCTGTTAGTTTGCAAGCAAACTCAACTCTTAGCACTTATAATAAAGATATTAAGATAGATAAATCAAATTATAAAGCTTCTTTGGAAAGTATGTTCAGAAAATCTATATTATTAATTGATGAGTTAGCAACAATAAGAAAACACAAAGCTAAATTCTATCTTGAAGATGGTAGTGAAATTACTGGCACAATTATAAATGTTGGAAATGTTGCCACTTTTGGTGTTTCATCTAAGGCTAGTGGCTCTTTAGTTCCTGCTGGAGCTGGCAAACTTAAACTATATAAAACTTTAAATGGTTCAGTAACTGCAAATGCATTAGATAAAAATCTAAATCCAGATATTTTAAATATTTTTATATATGAAAATAGTTCAAAAGAGATTGATGATGTAGCTCAAAAAACTGTACTAAGTGTTATAAACTCTGGTGGTATCATTGGATGGGTTATTGTTATTCTTGGTATTGTTGGTCTTATTTTAGCATTTGCTAGATCAATATTTTTAATAGGTAGTTCAGCTGCAACTTCTACTTTAGCACCAGAAGCCTTACAAGAGTTACTTGCTGGTGGTAGTGGGAGAGCTTTAAAATTTTTAAAAGGTAAAAAAGGTGCAACTGCTAGAGTTTTAAAAGCTACTATTAGAAACTTAGATAGAGATCGTGAACATATAGAGGATATTGTTGCTGAATCAATTATGCATGAGAGCACGCGCCTAGATAGGTTTAGCTCTGCTATTATGGTTATTGCAGCTGTTTCTCCACTACTTGGATTACTTGGAACTGTTACTGGTATGATCGCCACTTTTGATATTATCACTGAGTTTGGTACAGGTGATCCAAAATTACTTAGTGGTGGTATATCTATTGCACTTGTTACAACTGAGTTAGGTCTTGTTGTAGCTATTCCAATGTTAATGCTTGCTAACTTACTTGGTGGTTGGGCTGAAAAAGTTAAGGACTCTATGGAACACTCAGCATTGCATCTGATCAATGAGTACAATAAGACAAAATAATGTCTATAGTATATTACGCAGAACTTTTTATTGATTATATGAATAGTGGTGGCTTTGTTATGTGGCCACTGTTTATATTGGTTTGTATACTTTGGTATTCACTTGGTATGAGATTTTATCTTTTAAAACGTGGATCTAAAAAGAGTGTTAGAAATCTAATAAGAAAATACAAATCTGGAAAACGTGTACAAGCTAAGGGTTTAGTAGAAAAAGCTATTTATGATGGTTTAGTTATAAGTAAAACACAAAAAGTATCTTGTAGACGTAGTTTAGATGATGCCTTTTATAAGTATGAAGTTAATCTTAAAAAGTACTCTAAACTTGTTATGACTATAGTTGCTGCAGCACCTTTAATTGGTCTTTTAGGTACAGTTGTTGGTATGATAGAAACTTTTGATTCATTAGCAAGTGCAGCACTTTTTTCACAAAGTGGGGGTATAGCAGGTGGTATATCTCAAGCTCTTTTTACAACACAATTAGGTCTTGTTGTTGCAGTTCCTGGTTTAGTTATTGGAAGACTTTTACAAAGACGTGCTGACAATATGGAGATTGATTTAGAGATGATAAAAGATATTTATTGTTCGGAAGGGATAAAAGATGAGATTTAGAAAGAAAAAGAGTAGCGACGCTGAAGTAGATATGTCACCACTTATAGATATGGTGTTTATTTTACTTATATTTTTTATGGTTAGTTCAACTTTTACAAAAGATATGAAGTTAGATTTAGAGCGTCCTGGTGCTAGTTCTGCTTCAAAAGCTTCATCTAAAGTTATAAGAGTTTATCTTGATAATACTGCTCAACCATATATTGATGGTCAACCAATCAAAGCTTGGGCTATTCAAAGTAAATTGAGAGAGATGCTTAGAACATCAACCAATAAAAGCATACTTGTAATTACTGATGATGGAATACCTGTAGATAAACTTATAGAAGTTGTAGATCAATGTAGGTTAAGTGGTGCAAGTGATGTTGCAGTTGCAACAAATAAAGAGGCTTAAGTGAAAATCCCTATTGAACTCAAAGCCTTAGTATGGATGTTATTTGGTATCTTTTTTGTTTTTTTTACTGTTATAGCTATGAATGAAGAGCAAAGCCCTAAAAAAGAGAAAAAAAAACCAGCACCTCTTAGTTTTGAGATGAAGAAGATTGTAAAACCAAAAGCAAGACCAAAACCAAAGCCAAAACCAAAAAAATCTAAGCCAAAACCTAGTAAATCTAGTCCAAGACCTAATCTTAGCTCGTCTTTGGGTGGTATAGATACTGGATTAGATAGTTTTGTTAGCGAAGATGCCTCTTTTGGTGATGATCTTTTAAAGGGTGCATCTAAAGATGTTGTAATGGATGAAAACTCAGTAGATGAAGCACCTAAACCAGCTTCAAGGTCAGCTCTTGAATATCCTAAAAAAGCTAGAAAAAATGGTGTTACTGGTTATGTTGTAATGAATATCTTAGTATCAAGCTCAGGTAGAGTTGAAAAAGTTAAAGTACTAGAGTCTAAACCAGAAGGTGTGTTTGATGATGTCGCCGTTTCTGGAGTGAAGTCTTGGGAATTTAAACCTGCAATGTATAAGGGTCAAGCTGTAAAAGTTTGGGCAAAACAAAAAATCAGATTTGATTTGAATTAAGAAGTGATTATGAAAAATATATTTATTACCCTTTTACTTTTGGTAAACCTTAGTTATGCTAAAGATAAAAAAACTGATGAGATTGATTATGTATCTTTGGCAACACTTTTGCTTAAAGATGGAAATATAGTTAAAGCAAGTGACGCTTTAAAAAATGCCGATACAAGTAAAAAAGAGTTTGACTTCGTTATGTACTATACTTTAAATGGTTTGGTGTTTACTAAGTTAGATAATTATGAAGATGCAAATAAAAATTTTCAACTTGCTTTAGATAATGGACAAAATGATAAATCTCTTTATTTATATATGGCTCAAAACTCTTTTAAATTAAAAAAGTATGAAGATACTATTATATATATTAAAAATTCAAAAGAGTTAGCAAATAATGAGTCAATATTTGCTTTAAAAGCTGAATCAGAATTTAGACTTGCTAAGGTAAATGATGCTTTAGAAACTTTATCTAAGGCTCTTAAATTATATCCTAAATATTATCAGTTTAATAAACAAAGATTTGCTTATTTGGTGTCACTTAACCTTTACCAAAGTGCTATAAATGATGCTTCAATTTACTTGAAAAATGCACCTGATGATGCTAAGTCAGCTTTAGCATTTATTTCAGCACTAAAAAAATCAGGTTCACTTGATAGTGCAATTATACTAGGTGAAAAATCTAATTTAATATATTCAAGTAATGCAAAAATTACAGTTTTATTAGCACAACTATATATTGATAAAGGATATATACAAGCAGCAGCTGAATTGTATGATGAAGCATCTTATAAAGATTATAAGTTTACAAAAGAATCTGCTGAACTTTATAGACGATCACGCTCGTTTGTTCAAGCTCTTTATAAAAATTCTCAGATTTTAGATACAAAAGAGAAATTTAAACAAAGAGTAGCAATATATCTTGAGTATTCAAATTTTGAAAATATTGTTGCTATGAGGGATGCAATATATCGTTCAGGTTTAATTGAGGATGAAAATATGCGTTATGCTCTGGCATATAGTTACTATATGATTGGTGAGTATGAGGAAAGTGAATCTGAACTTAAAAACATTACAGATAGCTCATTATTTACAAAGGCAATAGAATTAAGAAAAAATATGGAAAAATGTAAAGATAATCACTGGACTTGTGAATAATAATTCTAACTTATTATAAAATATTTATTTATACTAAGTGAAAAATTCTAATTTTTTATATAAACCTCTAATTTAGGGCTTGTACGTTAATATTACAAAAAATATTCAGGTTCAAAATGCAAAAGTTTATATTAAAATTAAAAGATTTCAACGAATTGGTGATGTTTCAACATTCCATTTTCTCACTGCCTTTTATCTTAATTGCTATGGTAGTTGCTGCAGATGGTTGGTTCGGATTTAAACTATTTATTTTAAGTATTTTGGCTGCACTTACTGCAAGAAATGCTGCTATGGGTTTCAATAGATGGCTTGATCGTGATATAGATGAAAAAAATCCAAGAACCGCTTCAAGACCTAGCGTTGATGGAAGGTTAGATAGCTCTTCAGTTGCAATTTTTACTGCTATTAATGCATTAGTTTTTATATTAGTTACTTATATGGTAAATGATACTGCTTTTTATCTAAGTATTCCTGTTTTAGCAGTGCTTGCCTCTTACTCATACTTTAAAAGATTTTCTTCTCTTGCTCATATAGTTTTAGGTGTATCTTTAGCTCTTGCTCCTTTAGCTGGAGTTATTGCAGTTTTAGAGTACACACCAGCGTGGGCTTATATGTTAAGCATAGGTGTTTTGTTCTGGGTAGCAGGGTTTGATCTTCTTTACTCTTTACAAGATATAGAGTTTGATAAAAAAAATGCACTCCACTCAATACCTAGTGAATTTGGTGCTAAAGCTACAATGTTTATCTCTGCTATCTTTCATGTTAATGCCGTTTTATTTTGGGGATTTTTTGTAATTGTTGCAGATTTAGGTTTTTTTGCTTTTGCAGCAGTTGCTTTTGCAGCTGGGATGCTTTTCTATGAGCATACTATAGTAAGAAAAGATTTTACACAAATTGATAAAGCTTTTTTTACAGTAAATGGTTATTTAGGGATAGTGTTTTTAATTTTTATAATTTTAGATAAGATTTTTTCATGAGTATTAGACTTGTAAAAGCACCTCTTGATATTGTTTTCTCTTTAAGCTCAAAAGATATTAAAAGTTTTGAACAGGAGTTTGAAAGAGCTGCTCATAATGAAGATGATCCAATCTCTTCTTGGTTAAAGCTTGCAAAAGCTAAGGGTGAAACTGCTGAAAGTGACCCTGTGTTACTTAACTTACTTGTTGAACTTCATAGAAAAGTCGATAATATAGAAAGAATAATAAAAAATGAGGATAGCCCAAAATTACTTTTAGATAGCAAAGCTAAAATCGAGAGTATAGGTTTTGAATATATCAAACTTGAAGATGATTTTTTTGATGAGGGCAGTGTTTATTATATCAGAGTTGATGTTCCTGTTCATCCTAGACATGAGATGAGTATGTTTGTTAAAGCTCAAAGTAAAAATTTAGTTAAAATATTAAAAATTTCAGAGCAAGATGAAAAAGAGTGGGCTGCTTTTATGGTATCTCGTGAACGTATTATGATTAGATCTCAAAAAGAGAAGGCTTAATTATGGTTTTAAATGAAGCAGATATTTTACTCTATAGTGTTATAGGTTTGGCATTACTGTTACTATACGTTATGTACTCTCAAAGTGAAAGAGATTCTCAAAAATCAAGACAAATACGCTCAATCGCTTCTGCCATAGAACAAACTCAAAGAGATCTTTACGAGTTAAAAAAAGAGTTTAATCATTTAGATATTGAGGTTAAAAACCCAAGTAAAAAATCTTTAAGTGAAGATGAAATACTTATGTATATAGACTCAAGTATTAATGAAAAGGCCGTACCTATATCTCAAGCTCTTATCCAAATAGAAGAGTTATTTGAAGATTTTAAACACTCATACTCAAGAAGACTTGATAATGTTGAAGAGGGTGTTAAAAGTGTAACTATACCTAGTTCTATAACTGGTATGGATGATGAGAAGATAGTTATGTTATATAAAAATGGAAATGATGTTTCAACTATCTCAAAAGAGTTAAAACTCTCTAGTGCAGAGATTCAGTTTGTACTTAAAATCAACAAATTGATTTAGAACAAACATAGCTACTACTTATGGCCCATTGTATATTGTAACCACCAAGCTCACCTGTAACATCTAGTGCTTCACCTAAAAAGTATAAGTTTTTAACTTTTTTACTCATCATAGTAGTTTCATCAATCTCACTAGTGTCAACACCACCACGACTAACTTCAGCTTTTGAAAAACCAAGGTTTCCTGCTGGTGCAAAACTATAGAAGTTAATAGTTTTTAGTTTTTCTAACTCATCAACTTTTAAAGATGAACAAGTTTTATCATTTAAATCTATATGCTCTAAAAACTCTTTTGCAAATCGTTTAGGTATATTTAAATATGAAGAGATTTTTTTATTAGACTTTAAAATATCTTTATCTATATTTTGATTAGGTATAAAGTTTATACTTATCGAACCTTTTTTCCAATACAAAGATGTAGATAAAATTACAGGTCCACTTAAACTTTTATGAGTGAAAAGCATATCTTCATCTAAAACTTTACCCTCAACACTTATCTCTACATTAAAAGATATCCCTGAAAGCTTTTTCATCCAAAATTGATCAGGTTGTAAAGATAGTGGAACTAGAGCAGGTGTAAATGGTGTTGTTTGTATATCAAATTTTTTAGCTATATCTAAAGCCAAGGAACTAGCACCTATGTTTTTAAAACTTTCTCCACCACTTGCAACTATAAGTTTTTTTGCCTGATATGTATGTTTAGATGTTTTGATATTAAAAATATCATCAACTTTTTCAATATCTAAAACCTTTTCATTAAATATATAAGTTGTATTTTTAGATTTTAATTTTGAGATTAACTGATTAGAAGAGTTTTTAAAAAAGTAGTATTTACCTTTTCTTATCTCTATTTTCTGATCAGATAAAAATTTTAAAAAATCATCTTTAGAATAGTGTTTTAAAACATAATTTATAAATTTTTCATCACCACTAAAATTCTTAGAGCTAAGGTTGGTATTTGTAAAATTACACTTTCCTCCACCTGCAATTTTAACTTTTTGCGCAAAGCTTTGGTTTGAGTCAATTATAGCAATGTTTAGTTTTTTGTCTTCAAGTTGTTTAGATAGCATCATCCCAGATGCCCCACAACCTATTATAAAAATATCGTAAGTTTTGATAGTTACCCCAATTCTAGTAAAATTACGTAATTATAACAAAAGAGGTATTTATGTTACACAATTATAAAGATTATACACCAAAAGTTGGAAAAAACACTTGGATTGCACCATCTGCTGATGTTATTGGTGATGTTGAGATAGGTGAGGATTGCTCTATTTGGTTTGGTAGCGTTGTAAGGGGAGATGTTCATTATATTAAAATTGGAGATAGAACTTCTATACAAGATTTATCTATGGTTCATATAACTCACCATAAGGGTGAAGATAGATATAAAGAGGGTGATGGTACACCTACTGTTATTGGTAGCGATGTTACTATTGGACATAGAGTTATGCTTCATGGATGTAGGGTTGAAGATGCTTGTTTGATTGGTATGAGTGCTACTATACTTGATGGAGCAGTTATTGGTAAAGAGAGCATAGTTGGAGCAGGTAGTTTAGTTACTAAAAATAAAAAGTTTCCACCTCGCTCACTTATTATGGGAAGTCCCGCTAAAGTAGTAAGGGAACTTAATGATGAAGAGGTTAAAGAGTTGTATGCTTCAGCTTCAAGGTATGTAGAATTTAAAAACAATTATATGTAAGGGTATGGTGTGTTAGATTTTTTTCTTATAGCAGATATTTTAGGTCTTATAGCATTTACTATAAGTGGTTTTTTAATTGGGGTAAGAAATAAACTTGACATACTTGGAGTAGCTATATCTGCTTCTTTAACCGCACTAGGTGGGGGAGTGATTAGAGATACTATTTTGGGTGTTACCCCGTCAGCTTTTACAGATACAAAAATGAGTATTATTGTTTTGAGTGTAATACTTATAATGTTTTTTGTGAAATTTTCTTTTTCAGAAAAAATCGAATCTTTAAAAATATTTTTGATTAGTGATAGTATAGGCTTAGTGTCTTTTAGTATTACTGGTGCTTTACTTGCTATAGAACATGAGTATAACTTTTTTGGTATTGTGATTTTATCTTTTATAACTGCTGTTGGTGGTGGCTTAACAAGAGATATCTTAATCAACAAAGTTCCACTTGTTTTAATCAGTGATTTTTATGGTTCTATCTCAATTTTAGTTTCTATCTCTTTGATTATTTGTGAATATTTTGATTATATTAATATCTTTTCTTTGAGTATTGTAGCTTTATGTGCTCTTTTACTAAGAGTTTTAGCATTTACTTTTAAATGGTATCTTCCATCAATAAAAAGTTAATAATATTATGGTATAATTTCAATTTTCATAGAAACAACAATCACATTTTACTTTTATCATTGCTTTTATGGAAAGAATTTAAAGGAATAATTATGGAAAAAATATTAGATATTATAGACTCAATCGCTCACGAAAAAGGTTTAAAACCTGAGGATGTTCAAGAGGCACTTAAAACAGCATTTATTAAAACGGCTCAAAGAGTTATAGACCCTAGTTTTACTTTTGAAGCAGAAATTGACCCAGATACTAAAACTTTAAAAGTATTTCAAACTATAGTAGTAGTTAAAGATGATGATGAAAGACTTGATGATGAAGAGATTAAAGCTGGATTTATATCTTTAAGTGATGCTAAAGATCTTGATGATGATGTTGAAGTTGAAGATGAACTACAAATAGAACATAATATAGAAGATTATGGTAGAAGTGGGGCAGCATCTTTACACAGAGAGATGGAGTTTCATATTCAAAGACTTTTAGAAAATGACCTTTTTGGAAAGTATAAAGATAAGGTTGGAACTATAGTTAATGGTCGTGTAACTAGAGTTGATGGTAACCAAAACACTTATGTTGAGATTGATGAGGTTAGAGCAGTTTTACCTATGAAAAGTCGTATTAAGGGTGAAAAGTTTAAGATTGCAGATGTTGTAAGTGCAGTTGTTAGACGTGTAACCGTCGATAAAGAGCATGGTATTCAGATTGAGCTTTCTCGTACTACACCTAAGTTTTTAGAGGAACTTTTAAGACTAGAAGTACCTGAAATCGCTGATGGTGCGGTTGAAATTGTATCTTGTGCAAGAATCCCAGGCGAACGTGCTAAAGTTGCACTTATCTCTACACATCCACAAGTTGATCCAGTTGGTGCAACAGTTGGTGTAAAAGGTTCAAGAATTAACGCTGTTTCTAAAGAGTTAAATGGTGAAAATATTGATGCAATTGAGCATAATGGTGTTGATGAAATCTTTTTATCTCGTGCAATGAGCCCTGCTATTATCTCTCATGTAGAGTGTGATAAAAGTGATGAAGATAATAAAAAAGCAAAAATCACTTTACCATCTGATCAAAAATCTAAGGCTATTGGTAGAAGTGGTATAAATATTAGACTTGCTTCAATGCTTTGTGGTTATGAGATTGAATTAATCGAGACTGATGAGGTTACTCCAAGCTCATCTAATGAGCAGAATGAGAAAAAAGATGATATCTCTTCTTTAGAGGCTTTATTTAATTAAACTACTAAAGCTACAAATTTTTTTTGTAGCTTTTTACTATTCCTCTTACACACACATAAAATACACAAAATAATTTAATATCTTTAACTTTTTACAAAAGTAACGTTAAAAATAACGTATAAGTTGTATAATCCTTGGCTAAACTAAGGAGTTATAATGAAAAAAAGTTTGTTATCTATATCGTTGAGTTTTTTTCTGCTAGGTTCTACTGCCTTTGCAGAAGATAAAGCTGAACTTACATCTGTAGATGAAAGTGTAAAAAAAAGTGATAGACAAAGTGTCTTTGGTCTTTCTAACTTAGGGCTTGAAGCTAAAACATACACTTTCCCTGTTACTTACTGTCCATTAAATGGTAACTGTGTACTTAAGGGAGCTTGGTCTGTTTCTGTTGATCAAGATTATGCAGATACAGTTTTAAATACTGAACTAGATATGTTAATATCTCAAAGATATGACAAAATAATTGCGAGTGATAGTGGTGATATAACTATTAAAACTCCTAGAGAAGATTTTATATCTAAGTTACCTCCTGAAAAAGTTTTTTCTTTTGATACAGGAAGTGTTAAAGATTTTGATACACAAGTTATGGATTATTTAAATAACTCTATTGGTTCAAAAGTAGCACAAGTTCTTACTGCTTCTCAAGAGGAGCGTTACGCAAATATGGACGAAAGTCAATATGAGTCTTTCATAAACACACAAGCTAAAGAGGTTGGTCTTACTCCAATACTTTTAAAACAACTTATGAACTCATCTTACGCTTTTGCTCTTTATTTACCTAAAATTGAGGGTAGTATAACTATTTCACAAGTTGAAAGAACTTTACCTAATGGTGGAAAAACTATAGTTTATTCATCTTCATTATCTGCTCCATTAAACACACAACTTATAATATATAAGTTTAATGGGTCTGAGTATGAAAGATATAAGTTTGTAAAATCAAATGTTGAAGGTTTTGACATTGGTTCAATGATGGCTAAAATGATATCTGGTAGTGCTGGTATAACAACCCCTACTTTTCCAAGCAACGCTGATGGTGTAAAAGTTTTCCAAGAGGTTTTTGAAACTTCATTTAAAGACTCTTTAATCGCTTTACAAAACAGAGTTAAAAAAGATAGAAATTTTGCTATAAGTGCACCTTTAAGTTCTGCTGATGGTAGTGACTTAACTGCTAATATAGGTTGTCAAGAAGATATTAGAGCTGATCATCCTTTACTTGTTTGGGGTACAGATATGGAGGGTCAAGCTGTTCAAAAAGGTTGGGCAAAAGTTAGAACTCCTGGTGATAACTGTATCTTAATGGCAGAGGGAAATAGAACTGAATCTCAAATAAGCTTGATATCTGGAGAAGCAGAGGAGAGTGACTTGATTGTTGAAGCTCCATGGACTGGTGTTTTTGCAGGTATTCAATATCAAAATATATCAAGATCTATTACAGATAATTTAAGTAAAAAAGAGATTGATGGTGCTGGTTCTATGAACTTAGTAGATGTTTATTTTGCTGGTGATTTAGGTTATATCTTAAACTCTTCTGCACTTTCTGATGTATGGTTTAATATAGATTTAGGTGTTGGTTCTGCTAGTGGTGCGGATGCTACTTTTGATTCTGGTCTTGCTTTAGAGGGTGCTATTGGTATTGAAAAAAGATTTGATATCTCTAGTGGTTTATTTGTAGGTGTTGGTGCTGATTTAGGTTACTTTGCTCAAGGGTATGCACTTAAAAATAGTGATCGTAGTTTAAGTATAGGAACTGCAGATATTAGACCTGAAGTATCTTTAGGTTATCAATTTTCTCCATATTGGCAGCTAAAAGGTGGTGTTGGTTATGATCTTCCACTTATGACAAGCTCATCTATAACAGATAGTAATGATAATCAAGTTGGTACACAACCAGATTTAACTGCAAATGCAGGTCTTAGCTTCTTCTTTGGTTTAGATTACCAAGTTGATTTTGCTGGACCATTTGCTAAAATGGTTAAAAGACCATCTTCTAAATGTGAAGATTTAAAAAACAAATAATCTATTTTAAAACTTTTATGGATATATCCATAAAAGTTTATCAAGATTAGATTCTAGTTATTTTAACTACTGCAACAGGGTTGTTGAACTTGTGAGATTGGTTTAAACCTGAGCTCTCAAGTCCATCATCTTTTGATATAACACCACTATGTAAAGTAACTATGTTAGAACTTTCTCTTACTTCGTTAAAACCTTCACCACCAAGACCAGCTACACTTGAACTAGTTTCACTATTTTGTTCAGTTCCAGCGTCATATACATTTAAGTAAAGTGTTTTAGTTTCATTTATACCTAAAGTTGACATATCCATTTCACTAAAGCCAGTAAACCCATCATTTGTATTTACAAGCATAGAACTTAGAGATAGTTTTTGTATATCTGTTTTATAAAGTACACGTTCTGATTTTGATGGTTTAATTAAACCTAAACCTGAGATACTTTTTGCATCAAGAAGCTTAGTGTTATCTCCACCTTCTGCTAAATGCTCTAAAGCAACACTTGCACTAGAACCAACTTTAAAAAGCTCTTTAGAACTTACTAGTATTGGTGAAAGTGGCTGTGCTACACTAATGTTTTTTACTATAACTTCATATGTATAGTAAGTTTTAGTATCTTCTACTTTTTTATCATCTTTTTTTGTATTTATAGTTTTTTTATTATTATCATCATTATTATTTGATGCCTCTTCATTACAAGCTGTTATAAGAAGCATGGCACTTAATGCCAAAGCACTTTTAAGTAATCTCATCTTAAACCTACTTCACTTCAACTATAACAGATGCAACAGGGTTTAAAAATCTATGGATTTTAGCATCTAAATCACTTTTGCCAGCTGTATTGTCAAAGTCACCAATATTTCCTCTATGTATAGAGATAAAACCCTCTTTTTTAGCGTCAATACCAGTTGCACCAGTCGCTTTATTTGCACCATTTACAGGATCTGCTGGGATACCAGCAGTATTTGGCATACCACCACCATTTATAATTTCATCATTAGCTTCAGTTCCAGCGTCATGTGCATTTAAAACAAATTTATAAACACCTTTTGCATCTGGAATTTTAATAGAGTTTAAAGCTATAAAACCATCATTTGTTGGAAGCATCATTGCTACTATTGAAAGGTAATCGTTATTATCATCAGTAGATATGCTTGTCATAGTTGATTTACCAGGTGCTAGAAGTCCTTTAGCTGGATTGCTAATAGTATTTGCATTTTTTGCATCTAAATCAGAAACTAAACCAGAGATATCTCCACCCTCAGCCATCTTTTGAAGATTAGCAGAAGCTACATCTCCAGCTTTATACATTTGAGCATCTTTTGTATGTGCTGAAACTAAAAGTGGTGTAAAATATATACCACTAGTAAGGTTTGTGATTTTTACCTCTATATCTTTTGCAAAAGATGAAGTTGTAAGTAGAGTAGCTGCAACTAAAGTTGAAAGTGTTAATTTTTTGATCATATGGATCTCCTTGTTTTGTTAGGAGTATTATTAGATCTTTAGATAAACTGTTTATAAATCTACATAAACAGTTTATAAATGTGCTTATTATAAAGTTAATTTAACTCCACTTTAAAAACATGCTCACCATTTTCATAACTATAGTTTAGGTTAAAATGATGTTTTTTTAGTATCTCTACAACTATATATAAACCCAAACCAAAGCCAGAAGTGTTTAAATCTTTTTTATCTCTACTAAATGGTTCAAGTATCTCATCTATATTTTTAGATATTTTTTCACCCTTGTTCTTGATCAGAAGATACTTTTCATTTAGTTCTACTTTTACAATATTATTATCTGAATATTTTAAGGCATTATCTACAAGGTTTTTTAAAGCTATAGAAAAAAGATTAAAATCTACATCTATACTTTGATCAGATATATTATGATGTATGATGTTTTCATCAAGATAAAGCATATCTTGCACATTTTCCAAAATATCTATAAAAGCATACTTCTTAATATGTAACTCGCTTGCTTTAGAGCTAATAGACTCAACATCACTAAGCTCTTTTAGTTGTGCTTGCATATTGTCAAAAATCTCTATAAGTTGTGTTTTATCTTGGATTTTATCATCTAGCATTATAGCTATAAGTTTACCCTTTGTTATAGGAGTTTTTAACTCATGCATTATATTTCTTAAAAAAAGTATGCGAGATTTTTGTAAGGATTCTATGGTTGTTGCAGCCTCACAAAAAGCGTTTGCTACAAGTGCAACTTCATCATTACCCTTTATCTCATGCTCCTCTAAAACTTCACCCTTACTAAATTTTTCAATGTTTTTATGTAAAATTTGTAAAGGTTGCATAGAATCACGAATAAATCTAAAAAGTAAAAACAAAGCCATAAGTAGTAAAATAGTACCAAGAGCAATATACTTTGGTATAGGTGTCATCGGCTCATCATTTACAAAATAAAACATATCTGCATCAGCTTTATAAGCGTAAAAGTAGTGGCCATTGTATTCAAAAATCTCAATATTTGCACTTTTCAATGTTTTTTGTAGGTCTTTATCTGCTAAAACTTTTTTTGAAACATTCATAATCTCTTTTGCTTGCTTAAGAGTGACTTGAGTAAGTGAGTTCATACTTAGATACTCTTTCATAGAGTTGTCACACACTTTATATTTGTGTAGGTTTTCATATAAAACTATGCTTTGTTTTATGGCATCTCTTTTGTCGTTCAAAATGGTAATATAAGCCAACATAAGCATAGTTGCTATAAGTAAAAAAGCAGATATGCTCCCTAAAATTTTTATTGAAGTTAAAATTGAACTTTTATTTTTGGTAATCAAATCTATATCCTATTCCTCTAACTGTTTTTATGTAAGATGGTTTTGATGAGTCTTGCTCAATTTTTTTTCTTATACGACCAATAATAACATTTATACTCTCAACACCACTCTCAAATCTATGTGAATCCATTGAGTTAGCTATATCTGCTCTTGTAAGGGTTGAACCTGGGTTTTCTATAAATAGTTTTAACATCTCATACTCAGCAGGAGTTAAGTCTAAGGCTTTTTTATTGAACTTTATTGAACCCGCTTTATTGTCAATAATAAAACTTGAATTTGTATCGTTTGAGATTTTACCCTCTCTTTTAAGGAGAGTTTTTATCCTTGCTTGAAGCTCACGCGGATCATAAGGTTTAGCAAGGTAATCCTCAGCACCAAACTCTAAGGCATCAAGTTTATCATTTATATCTGATCTTGCACTTGAGATAATTATAGGTGCAGATGTAATCTGAACTATCTTTTTACATAGTTCAAGACCATCTATTTCAGGCAGGGTTAAATCTAGTATGATGACATCAAAATCATACTTTTCTATCATATTTAAAGCTTGTGAGGGTTTTATAACATGAGATATATCATAATCACTCTCATCAAAAAATCTGATCAGAAGATCGGCTATTTGTTGGTCATCTTCTACCATTAAAATATTAAACATTGAAAACTCTTTTTATTGAATTAGGTTACACAAGAAGTCTATTGTATAATTCTTATATAAATGTTACATAAATAGGTTTAATATGGATTATATAGGTTTTGATCAAAATGCAGTTAAGTTTCTAAAAAATATAGCTAAAAATAATAATAAAGAGTACTTTGAAGCTCACAGAGATGAGTTTGAAAGATATATAAAAAACCCAAGCATAGAGTATGTAAATGAGATGGGTGAGCATCTTATGGCACTTGCTCCCAGTAGATTAAATGCTATACCAAAAGTCAATGGATCTTTGTTTAGATTTTTTAGAGATACAAGGTTTTCAAAAAATAAAACCCCTTTAAAAGAGGAGGTTGGCTTAGTTATATGGCAAGGTGATAACAAAAGATTAAAGTCATCATCTTTTTATATACAGTTTAATGCTTACGAGCTTTTTATTGCAGTTGGGATTAGATGGTTTGATAAAGAGACCTTAAGAGCATACAGAGAATACATCAAAGATGAAAAAAATGCATCATCTCTTGATCAGATATATATAGAACTAAAGAAAAAAGGTTTTGAAATAGCACCAGCATCTTATAAAAGATACCCAAAAGGTTTTAATAAACAAAGTGTTTATGGACACCTAGCTTTAAAAGATGCCGCTTTTGCTATAAAATCTTACCCAATAGAAAAACTTTATGGCTCAGAGTTTATAAACCTTGCTTTTGATGAGTTTGAAAAGATGTTACCACTTCAACAATGGGTTTATGAGATGAGTAAGGGTGTTATGTATGATAAATGATTATAGCAGGTAAATATTGCTATAAATTTAAGTTAAATCCAAAATTTGAAGAGTACAACTTAGACTTAAATCTTACAACTACATATAATAAGTTGTTGAAGCTTTGAAAAATAACACAAATTCAGATACTTTAAGGTTAAATTTTCCTGATGTTTAAACTTCATTTAGTATATTTATGGCATTATCTCTTTAACAAAATTATTTAAAGGTTAACAATGAAAATATCTTTTGGTGCTTACGAGATAAACGCACATGAACTAGATAATAAACTAGCAGTACAAGTTACATCTGAATTTGGAAAAGTACATCTAAACAAAGATGAAAATAGAGAGAGTGACTTTCCAAATGAGGTTTGTTTTACTATAGACAACCCAAGTCAAAAGGTTGAAGCAAAGGGTCTTAAAAGATTTGCTTTTGGTGACTACACTTTTATATCTGGTATAAACTACAAGGGTGAGTTCTTTTTATTTTATAGTGTTTTACTTACTATAAGTAAAAAAGTAATAGATGGAAAAGATACTTTAACTTTAGCTTTTTTGAAAGAGCCTAAATAAATCAATAATAGATAGTTTGACCTACATCGTCCCCACGTTCTCGTGGTGATGCATATTACAATTAGATACTCTTTGTATCATTAGCATGTTATATTTTCAAATTTGTCAACACGCAAATGTAGGAATAAGTAAAGCTATAAATAGATACTTTTATTGTAATACCCCATACATTTATATTTTAGTATATACAATGATAGAAAAAATCCCAAAAACCATAAATATAGATATATATAAAGATTTATACGCATTACCAACTGTCTTTGGTCTTTTCTTTATTATCAAAAAACCTAAATTTCAGTATAGAGACGCAATATAATATAATCAGTAATGATTTGAACTAAATATAGTCCAATCGTTTATGCTAGGACAATAGTAAAATTAAATCAGACAAAATGACCTATTTAATTTTACTTAAAAAGTATCTTGACAAGGCATGTTTTTATTTACGCTATAATACGCTCAATAATTACATAAAGATTTTATATGAAAAAATTGGCCATTATTGGTAAACCAAATGTTGGTAAAAGTTCTTTTTTTAATCGTATTTTAAAAGAGCGTGATGCTATTACTAGTGAACAAGCTGGTACTACTAGAGATATTAAAAAACGCTCTACTAAGATACTTGGGCGTGATGTTCAAGTTTTAGATACAGGTGGACTTGATCAAGGATGTGAACTTTTTGATAAAATTAAAGAGATGTCACTTAAAGCTGCTTATTCTGCAGATATTATACTCTATATGGTTGATGGTAAGTCACTTCCAGAAGAGGATGATAAAAAGTTTTTTTATGAGTTGGAGAAGCTTGGTAAACAAGTTGCTTTAGTTGTTAATAAAATTGACAATGATAAAATGAATGAAAAAATTTGGGAATACTATGAGTTTGGAACAGACAATGTTTTTGGCATCTCTGTTGCTCATAACCGTTCTATAAACAAACTTCTCGAATGGGTTGCTTCACATCTTCCTGAACCTATTTTGGAAGAGGATACTATAATTGAGCCTGCACTTTTAGATGAGAACTTAGAAGATGATGAAGATTATATTAGTGATGAAGAGTACTTTGGTGATGAAGAAAAAGAAGATAATTCTATATATTATGAAGAAAATGACATAATAAAAGAGTTTGATGAAACTACTTTAGATAACTTTAAAGTTGCAATTATTGGTCGTGTTAATGTTGGTAAAAGTTCACTTTTAAATGCTCTTTTAAATGAGGAACGCTCTGTTGTAAGTAGTGTTGCTGGTACAACTATTGATCCTATTGATGAAACTATAGAGTATAAAAACAAAAACATCACTTTTGTAGATACTGCTGGTATTAGAAGACGTGGTAAAATTTTAGGTATTGAAAAGTTTGCTTTGATGCGTACTCAAAAGATGCTTGATGATGCAGATATAGCACTTCTTATTTTAGATGCTAGTGATCCATTTCTTGATTTAGATGAAAAAATTGCTGGGCTTATTGATCAAAATAGACTAGGGTGTGTAATAGTTCTAAACAAGTGGGATATATCTGATGCACAAGAGTATGATAAAAGAGTTCAAGATGTTAGAGATAGATTTAGGTTTTTACATTATGCTCCTATTATCACCATTTCAGCTCAAACAAAACTGCGTGTAAATAAACTACTTGATTTAATAATTGAGATTAATGAAAACTTTACTCAGCGTATTCCAACATCTAAACTAAATGAAGTTATATCTTTTGCACAAAGAAAACATTCACTTCCATCTATGAATGGAGCGTTTATTCGTATCTATTACGCAACTCAGTATGAAACACGTCCACCTCGCATTGCTCTTATGATGAACAAGCCAAAAGGGCTACACTTTACTTATAGACGCTACTTAACAAATCAAGTAAGGGAAGCTTTTAATTTTACAGGTGTGCCATTACTATTTAAAGTTAGAGGTCGTAAAGAAAAATTTTAATATGAAACAATATTTTATATACACTTTTATAATTTCATTAATATTTAGTTCTTGTAGTGATGCAAAACAATATAATGTAATTTATCCAATTGAGGCATCAAAGCAAAAAGTTATTGTTTTTGATGGCGCTAGGTATCTTGTATCTAAAAACAAAAATAAAGTTGGAATTATTGTTTTATCTAATCCAACAAGTAGTTTTGTGGATGTTGCCTTAGCTATAAAAAACGCTAGTGATCATAACTTTACTCTAAATTTAGATGATATAGAGATTAAAACTCGTAAAGAGATTTTGAAAAAAAGTTTTGATTTTAAAGAGATATTTGTTAGAGATGATGATTTAAAATCAATCTCACCAAAGATGAAATCTTATGGTTGTTTTTCTTCTTCTGATAAAAATAATATCACTTTAGATTCTATGGATGTTATAGATAATCTTTTATTTAACGAATTAAAAAATTATAAAAAAGATAGTAAATTAAAAGTTGAAGCTCCAAAGGTAACTATTTTTAGTAAATCTAGTAGTTTAGTACACATTAGATTTGATTTACCAATGATGTCTAGGTATAAAAACAACACACCAATTCGCATAAAGTTTCAAATTAACACAAAAGTCTACAAATTTAAGTTTATTGTGCAGAAATTGTAGAAAATTCTGCTATAATGTTCTCGAAGAAAAAATTTGTGTTTAATGTTAGACTCCAAAATTTTGATTCCGCTTTAGACACAAATTTTGTTTGGGTTAGAGTGAATTTTCCCAAAAAGGTATTATTATGGCAAACACTGTAAACGGAACTGTTAAATGGTTCAATGATGAAAAAGGTTATGGATTTATCCAACAAGACAATGGCGGAGATGATGTGTTCGTACACTTTCGTCAAGTAAACAATGACCAACCAGGTCGTGTAACACTAGCTGATGGTCAAAAAGTTACTTTTGAAATCGGTGAAGGACAAAAAGGTCCTCAAGCAGAAAACGTTTCTTGCGTTTAATTGCAAACTCTTAAACAAGCTTTTTGCTTGTTTATCCTCTTTTACAAACCTCAATTACTTTTTTAAATATCTTAATTTTATAAATATATAAATAGATAGTTATATCTAAAATATTACTAAAATAAGGCTCAGGTTTTGCTTCCACATTTATCTGTTATTTTTACTCTCGTTTCAAATGTTCACTTTAGTTTATTTACTATAACTATGTCTATATTAATTTTTAAGCTTGAGAATTAGACATTGTGAAACGTTAGAGCTAGATAATGTTTGTTAAACTATTTGTGATTTTTTTGTATGTTTTGAAAGTGGGACTTCAGTCCCGCCTAGCAGAGTAGATAAAACAAAATGAGGGCTAGAACCTCACTTTGAAGGCTACGAGCCTATTTTTGGTCCAGCTTCGCTGAAGTCGAAATCTGAAGCTTCTATTAAATATTTTTTGAAATTATCTATAAACATTTGTGCTAGCTTATCTCTAGTTTTATCAAACTCTTCTTTATCTTCCCAAGCATTCCTAGGGTTAAGTACAGTTGTCTCAACACCGTTAAGTGTTTGTGGAACTTGAAGTCTAAAAGTTTTTGTCTGATCAAACTCACTCTTAGCAATAGAACCATCTAAGATACCATTTATACACGCTCTAGTATCTTTAATGCTCATACGCTTACCAACACCGTAAGCTCCACCTGTCCATCCAGTGTTTACAAGGAAAACATTTACATTATGTTTATCCATTTTTTCACCAAGTAGCTTTGCATAAACTGTTGGATGTAATGGTAAAAATGCCTCGCCAAAACATGCAGAAAAAGCTGCTACTGGTTCAGTGATACCACGTTCAGTTCCAGCAACTTTTGCAGTATATCCACTTAAAAAGTAGTACATTGCTTGCTCTTTAGAAAGTTTTGAAACAGGAGGTAGAACACCAAAAGCATCAGCAGTTAAAAATATAATGTTTTGTGGATGTCCTGCTTGAAGAGTTTCTTCATGATTTACAATATGTTCTATTGGGTAAGAAACACGAGTGTTCTCAGTTTTTGTATTGTTTTTATAATCTACAATACCTTTTTCATCTATAACAACATTTTCTAGTAATGCATCTTTTTTGATAGCACCAAAAATTTCTGGCTCACTTGAAGGATCTAAATCAATAACCTTTGCGTAACATCCACCCTCAAAATTGAAAACACCATCATCATCCCAACCATGCTCGTCATCACCTATAAGTCTACGCTCAGGATCAGTTGAAAGTGTAGTTTTACCAGTTCCACTTAAACCAAAGAAAAGAGCAGTATCATTGTTTTTGCCAACATTAGCACTACAATGCATAGATAGCTTACCCTCTAGTGGTAACCAGTAATTCATCATTGAAAAAATACCTTTTTTTAACTCACCACCATAATAAGTTCCACCAATGATTGCTATGTTCTTTTCAATATTGAAAATAACAAAAACATCAGAATTAAGACCCATCTCTTCAAATTTTTTATTTGAAGTTTTACAAGCATTCAAAACTGTAAAATCTGCTTTGAAACCATCAAGTTCATTATCTTTTGGTCTTATAAACATATTTTTTACAAAGTGCGATTGCCATGCAAGTTCAGTAACAAATCTTATTGATCTTTTAGAGTTTTCACTAGATCCTGTAAAAACATCAGTAATATAAAGCTCTTTATCACTTAGCTGTTCTGTGGTGACTTTATATAACTCCTCAAAAACTTCATTTGAAACTTTATGGTTTATATCACCCCAAGCTATGTTTTTGTTTGAAGGTTCTTGATCAACAAAATATTTATCTTTAGGTGAACGCCCTGTAAAGATACCTGTATCAACTGTTGTAGAACCACTAGAAGTTAGTTCACACTCTTTATCATCTAGTTCACGCTTAAATAATTCATCATAACTGAGGTTATGGTTTATCTTTTTGATATCATTTATGCCTAAACTTTCTATCTCACTAATAATCATATCTTCACTTTTTTATAAAATAATACGAAATTTTAGTCTTCATTTAGTTTGAATTAGCTTAAACTATATATTTATATTATATTTGCAAACAATATAAACAAAATTAAACTTAAAAAAGCAGCTATTAGAGCGTATGGTAGTTGTGTTTTGATATGTTCAATTAACTCACATTTAGCTGCGATAGAGCTTATAATGGTTGTGTCAGAGATTGGTGAGCTATGATCTCCAAAAACACCTCCAGATATTATAGCCCCTACACATAGGGCTATACTCATATCAAAACTTATAGCTAAAGAAAAAGCTATGGGTGTCATAATACTAAAAGTACCAAAACTTGTTCCAGTTGAAAAAGCAATTATTGCACTTAATAAAAATAGAATGGCTGGTAAAAATATTGGGTTAAGTATGTTTTGTGATATTGAAGCAAGATATGTTGCAATATGCAATTTTGAGCTAATATCTCCTAGATAAATTGCTAAAAAAAGTAAAATTGCTAAATTAAGCATATTTTTCATAGATTTAACTGAATTTAATAGTGAACTTTTTAAAGATATCTTAGCATCAATTTTATAATAAAAAATACTTATAATTACACTAGACAACAAAGAATAAAATAAAGAAAATGAGCCACTTCCTTTAAAGATATTTCCATCACCACTTATATATAAAAATACGAACATTAGCACGACACTTAATACTATAGGAAAAACCATATATGATGGTTTTGATTTTTTAAATGATATATTTTCTGTGTCATTTAAAATTTTGGCATTTTTCATAGGACCAATATCAAGACCAAACCATATATACACAAATACAACTATAAGAGATATAAATGCATAAAAATTAAACATAATACTTTGAAGTAGTATCTCAATGGCAGAATCTTGTAAGTTATGGTAAGAGATTTGTGTGCTTATGAGTCCTAACATCAATGCACCCCAAGCATTAAACATGATGATTGAACATACTGGTGCGGATGTAGAATCACATACATAAGCTAAGGATGCTCTTGATGCCTTATATTTATCGCTAAGTGGTCTTGCTACATTTCCAGCTATTAGAGATGTTATAGAACTTTCTATAAAAATAACTAAGCCCAAAATATATGCTAAAAGTAAAGAATCTCTTTTAGAGTTCACAAGTTGTTTTTGTGTATTAATCAGATATATAAAACCATTGACCCCTCCACTAAAGTTTATTAAAGAAACAAGTGAACCTATAAGTAAAACATAACCCATAGTGTATAAAATCCAACTTTTTTGTAAAAGTAAAAATGAATTTTGTAAAAATGAATAAATTGTATTGTAGATATTGAAATCATTTAAAAGGAGTAGACCAAAAATTATACCAATCAAAAGAGATGGTATAACTTTTTTAGTTAATATAGCGCTAATTATGGCTAATAGTGGTACTAATAGTATTTCTATGACATTAACCTTATAGTTGTATCTCTAAACGCTTTACACCGCTTGTATTAAAGTCCAATTCATACTCTTGACATATACTTTCATCTATAAAAGCAAAACCAAGTTTTTTATATATTAATTCACTTTCTACAGAACCTATATCTAGCATGGTTTGAGACTTTCTGTAGCCTTTTACTCTTGCGGTTAATAAAGATTTTTGAACTAACGCTTTATATATGTCTAATGCATCAAATTGTTTATCTTCTATGATAAAGTCTAACACCCAAGTTTTTCTATCTAAATCACTTCTACACATATAAAAGGAATTTAGTCTATCTTTATATGACTGATCAACCCCAATCTCTTCAAGAGAAGAGGTGAACTTTTCCTGAGTGTCTATACGTGGTTCGTAACCACAAAGAATACCAGCGTTTTTTCCAGCTACTTTAGCTACAAGAAAATTTTTTAGATGGAGGTATGATTTGCTAGAAGTTGTCATTAATTTTTTAAGTTTATCTAAAATTATTTTATTATCGTTTGTATCAAATAATTTATCAAAAAAACCGCTATTTTTTTCATATCTAGATTGTTCAAACATTGTGTTTGAAATAAAATCTAAATCTTTTTCACTTGCCTTGTAAATTTCTATATTCATAATTCAAAACCTTACTCATAAGTTTAGGTATGTTAGTATAGAATATATTAATTAAACTTTAAGTGGTGGTATTATGAAAAAAATCTTGGTAAATTTTATTTTTTACTCATATGTTTCTTTAAGTGCTAGTGATTTGTTGGTCTTAGTGATTGCAGATGATTATAATTCTAGTGTTGGGCATCTAAGTGCATACAGTAAAAATGATAAAAATTATTATAATAAAGAAAATTTGAGTTTTTCGGTAAATATTGGGAAACTAGGTTTGGCTCTTGGAGTTGAAGAAAATGTTTTTAAACCAAGTATAAAGAAAAAACAAGAGGGTGATAAAAAAGCACCACTTGGTATTTTTAAACTTGGCAATATATATACAAAAAATGATAAAATTAAAAACTCTACACATATTGATAAAGATTTAATCTGTGTAGATGATTCAAACTCAAAATATTACAATAAAGTTTTAAAAAAGCTAGATAGCGACAATCCTCAAAGTTTTGAAAATATGTTAAGAGATGACAACCTTTATGATTTAGTTGTAGAGGTTGAATACAATAAACATCAAATTAAAAATGCTGGTTCATGTATATTTTTACATATCCAAAGAGGTGTTTCATCTGGAACTATGGGTTGTACAAGTATGGCTAAAGATGATTTGTTAGATTTATTAAGATTAATTAATAAATCTAACAAAAGTACCTTGGTTCAAATCACATCAAATGAGTGTAGTGAGGTTAAAAAACAATTTGATGGCATTGAATGTTTTTAGAGATATTTTTTAATGTCCATCTTCATCAAAAGATAAACTTTCGTCATCTAAATCTTCAAAAATTTCAAGTTCACTTATATCAGCTTTTGTAATATTTACATCTTTAGGTTTATTATAAACACAGCTTTTTTCAAACTTTTTTTGGTACATCGCATAAACTTTTTTACTTCTTATTGCCCAAACATCACTTAAGTTTTTCGATATTGGTTGACACTCTTTTATTGTTCTTAATCTATATTGATTTATTTGCTTAAAGTACTCCACTTTATTACATATATATATATCTTGTTGGATTTTTTTTAACCATACATTTAATGCAGTTAATTCATTTAAACAATATGAGATTGATGTATTGTTTTCTCTTGAATTTAAAAGCATATTCCTAAAGTAGGGTAGTGTACTGTGTATAGATTCATTAGTTGAAACTTTAATTGAATCATTTATATCAAAAGAGTATAAAGATAATTTAACTATTTGATTGTCCTTTATCCATGTTAGGTTTGAGTCATTTAAAGTTTTTATATCTTTATAGATATTGTTATTTAAATCAATATTTATAACATATTTTAGTCTTTTATATTCAGATTTTAATTCTCTTAAACTATCTAAATATATCTCACTTTGATCTTTAGTGATATTTTTATCTAGTTGATAACCAAGTTGCTTTGTTTTTTCTAATTTTTCTAAAAACAGATTAAACTCTAAAAAGTTAATCTTTATATTTAAAAATTTTAAATCATTTTCGAAATTATATATTTCATCACCAACTTGGGCATATATTAATGGATTTTTAGCATACACATCTAGCAGTATAAGTAATAGTAGTAGTAATTTTTTCATAAACTTAGTTTAACATAATTATCTACAAAAATTGTTTGCTAAAAAAAATGCACGGTTATTATTAATAATAATTGAGTTGTTTTGTGTTTTTAAAGAAAAATTTCTTACTAAATTATTGTCAAAATTTAATTTTAGATTATTTTTATTTACTTCCCAGACACCATAATATAGCGTGTGATTAGAAATGATTCTAAAATTTTTATTTGAACATAACCAAACCTGATGTTTTTTATCTTTATCAATTATAACAAAATGTTTTCCTTGTAGTGTGCTTTCATAATTATTTTTAGAATTATCTAAAGGTTTTAAAGGTGTAAAAGTAATTTTATTAATAAATTTATTTACCTCCATATTAGCACTAGTATACATATGTTTTTGACTAAATGTTTCTATAACTAATGCTCTTAGTGAAGTTGATTTTAGCAAAAACCTTTGTAGAACTATATCTGAATTTAATGCTTCATATATTCCTAAACTTAAGTTTGTACGAATTTGTTTTTTATTTACAAGTATGTATTTATGGTTTTTAATCATAATATTATATGTAAATATATCTCTATTGTAATCTCTAATATTTGTAACAAATATAGTTTGATTTGTATTTGTGTTTTTTACTATAAGTTGTTTATCATTTAGAAAGGCATTTTGCATAAAATTTAGACCTAAGCTAACTCCAAGATTTGCGGCAGTTAGCTTTATTGGTCCATTGTAGTTTATGTTTTTTTCTATCTCTACAGAAAACAAATTTATGCTAATAAATATTAATAAAATATATTTCACTATCATTTGGTATAATTCCTTTAACTTTTTAAATCATTAGGCTATTTTAACATATTATGTATTTACAGACAAAATCTAAAAAAATATTTATACTTTACTCTTTTATTGTTATCTCACTAATAATATTTTTATTTATGATGCTTTACTTGGCTCTTAAGCCTAGACATCTACCATCTAAATATATTCATGATAGTTCAAAAGCACAAAGAGGCTCTATTATTAGTAAAGATGGCTATCATATTTGTGATACAAAAAAGCTTTATAAAGCAGTTGTAAATACAAAAAATATTGATCCAAATAAAAAGGAACTGTTTGTTAAATTATTAAATATATATAGCAATATTCCAATAAAAAAAATCAGAAAAAAAATAAACTCTAAAAAAGGTAGTGTTGTTTTAAGTTACGATGTATCTGCTAAAGAAGCACAATATTTAAAAAGCTTAGCTTATGAGTTAAGACGTTTAGGCGTTTTCATTGAATACGAAACTTCAAATGGTAGAAGTATTTTACAAGGTTTAAATATTATCGAGAGCGGAGAGACTAGAGAATATCCTTACGAAGATACGCTTACTCCAATTATTGGTTATCCTAAAAAATCAGAAGAGGATGGTTATACTAAGTCACATGGAGTTAAAGGTTTAGATAACTTTTATGACGATGATTTGAATGCTAAAAAAGATGGGAAACAGTATGCATTAAGAGATGTAAATGGATATATGATATTTAATAAACTTTCTTTTACTCAAGAGCCAAGAGATGGCTATGATTTGCATTTAAATATACCTTTAAATCTTCAAGTGAGAGTGGAAAAAATGCTTGATTTTTATAAAAAAGACTTAGGTGCTAAAGAAGTTTTTGTGACCTTGATGGATTCTAAAACTGGAAAAATAATGATTTGTGCTAGTTCAAATAGATATAAACCAAAAAATATAACTAAAAAAGATTATTCAGCATTAAATCCTTCTGTTGTAGAATATAGTTTTGAACCTGGTTCAGTTTTAAAACCTATAGTCTTTTCTATTCTTATTAAAAATAAAAAGCTTAATCCATATGAGATTATTAACTGTGAAAATGGAAAGTATAAGATAGGCAGAAAAACTATTACTGATGAACACAAAATGGGATGGATTGGTGCTGAAGATATCATAGTTCATTCATCTAATATAGGTATGTCAAAAATATCACAAAGGCTTGATCCCTATGAATTTCATCAAGGATTATTAGACTATGGTTTTGCTCAAATCAGTGGTGTAGATTTACCATATGAAAAAAAAGGTAAAATTCCAGATGTGAGAAATTTTCGCTCAAAGATATATAAAGCTACTGCATCTTATGGATATGGTATGAGATTGAACTTAATGCAGTTAATAAAAGCTTATAATGTGTTTAATAATGATGGAAAGATGTTAACTCCACAAATAGTAGATAAAGTTGTAGATATCTATTCTAAAGAGTATGAGATATACCCAAGTGAGCCTGCACAAGTTATCTCTGCTGCAATTGCACATAAAATTAAAAAAATTCTTATTAAAACAGTAAGAAAAGGTACTGGTAGAGCAACTGATATAAAAGGTTTAATTATAGGTGGAAAAACTGGAACTGCTCATATAGCTGAACACGGTCACTATGTTGAAAAGTATAACACCTCATTTATAGGTTTTGTAAATGATAAAACTCATAAATATACAATGGGAGTAACTGTTATACAACCTAAAAAGTCTCAATTTGCATCAAAAACAGCTGTTCCTGTATTTAAAAATGTAGTTGATATTATGTTAAACGAGGGCTATTTAACTCTTAGCAAATAGCCTTTTATAATTAACTTACATCTACACCAAGTCTTCGTAAAATAGGTTCTAAAGACTTTCTTAGAACCTCTGGCGTAAATGGTTTAATAATAAATCCATTTGCTCCTAGTTTCATTATTTTTAGAACAGTCTTTTTTTCTGCTTCTGTTGTAACCATTACAACTTTGATTTTATTGTATTCACTCTTTGATCTTAAAATTTCTAAAAATTTATCACCTGTCATTACAGGCATATTTACATCAAGTAAAATTATATCAATATCTTCATTCTTTTTTACGACTGCCAATGCTTCTTCACCATTATAAGCTTCTAAAAAAACTGTTTCACTACCTAAAGTGCGTGTAAGGACATTTTTAAGAACTCTAATAATTGTTTTTGAGTCATCGACCATTAGTATTTTTAGCATATCGTTTCCTAATATATAGATTTCAGATTATAAACATTTTTTGTATTAAATCTAAATTAAAATTATATGTAATAAATATATATATTTATTTGATATATGTATAAGTTACTTTAGATTCAATGTATTAAGTATATTACATTGAATCTTTAGCTGTAATTCCAAGTAAAGACAAGCCAGACTTTATAGAAAGTGCTGCCATACTTAAGAGTTTAAGATGTTTGGCCTCATCTTCACTCCCAATAACTTTATTGTCATAATAAAATTTATGAATTAAAGCGGCAAGTGATTTTAAATAATCACTTAGTTTTTGCACTTGTCTTGAGTTAAATGCATCTTCAATAACTTCATTTATAAGAAGTGCTTCAAAAAGTAAAGAATCTGCATCGTCACTTAAGTTTTTCAAAGAAGATGACATTATCTCATCTTCTTTTAACGAACTTTTACTAAGTAAAGTCTGTATTCTAGCATGAGCGTAGTTGATGTAAAAAGTTGGATTAGAACTATCCTCTTTTTTTAACTCATTTAAGTCAAACTCTAAAGCAGTGTCACTTTTTTTACTTGCAAAAATAAATCTTAAAGCATCACTACCAATCTCTTTAGTTATATCACTCATAAGTATTACATTTCCAGCACGCTTACTCATCTTGTAAGGTTCACCATCTTTCAGTAAAGAAACCATTTGCGATAATTGTACTTCAAGTTTAGAAGAGTCATGACCTAAAAAATCTATAGAAGCTTTAACTCTAGGTATATACCCATGATGATCTGCGCCCCATATATTGATATAATAATCATAAGCTCTTTTAAACTTTTCATTATGGTAGATTATATCTCCACAAAGGTAAGTTGGCCTTTTGTCATCTCTTACAACAACTCTGTCCTTCTCATCACCTTTTTCACTTGATCGCAACCAGATTTTATCTTCATCTTCATACAAACCATCACCTAGGGCATCTAAAATCTTTTCCCAATTTTCATAAAGTGAAGATTCACTAACAAAGGTGTCAAAGTGTATGTTCAAATCAGCAAGATCATCAATAATAATCTTCATAACCTTGTCTTTTGCCCAAAGAGCTAACTCTCTTTGTCTTGTCTCATCTTTAAGTATATCAATACCAAAAACCTCTTTTGCTTCAAGTGCTAAGTCACCTATATACTCACCTCTATAGTAAGATTCAGGGTACTCTACACTCTCATCTAAAAGATTTTCTCTTGCATAAAGTTGTATTGATAAACCAAGAAGATCTATTTGATTTCCTGCATCATTTACATAATACTCTGCCGTTATCTCATTGCCTAAAGCACGACCAAGACGTAAAAGCGTATCACCATAAACAGCGCCTCTAGCATGACCTATATGTAAAGGTCCTGTAGGATTTGCACTAACAAACTCCAAAAGTATTTTTTTACTTTGTTTGCCTTTATAGTAGCTGTCTTTATTATTAAGAGCCCAAGTTGCATATTCATCTAAAAAATTTTCACTTAGTCTTAGGTTTATATAGCCTTTTACTGACTCAACACTTGAAAACATTGGAGATTGACTAAAAGATGATGCTAAATCTTCTGCTATAATCATTGGTGATTTTCTTAGTGTTTTTGCTAGGGAGAAGGCGATAGGAGTTGCGTAGTGGCCAAAGGCTCTATCACGTGGTTTTTCTAAAACAATTTCACCTTCAATGTTTGATTGAAGGTATTTTAATACTTTTTGTTTCAAGCTTAAACTTGTTTTTCTTTAGTAGTCTCGTTAGATACTACTTCTTCTTTTGTATCAACCTTTTTTGGTTCATCAGTTGATACCACTTCATCATCATCTTTAACAGATTTTTTGAAATTTTTGATACCCTGACCAAGGCCTTTTGCTAGTTCAGGAATTTTTTTACCCCCAAATAGAAGTATAACAACCGCTAGTATTAATACTAGTTCTAATCCACCAGGAATTTGAGGCATATGTGTCCTTTAAAAAATATTGTAATGATTATAGCAAAGTAAAATAAATATATCTATAAATTTTTATTTTGACTATGAGTCTTCTTCCCACTCTTGTATAAATTTAGAAATTTCCATACTTGGAATTTTCATTCTTGCAGCTTTTGCAATAGATACTAAAGTGTTAGCAGCTAAGTCTAAATCATCATTTATGATCAGATAATCATATTCTGATATACGTTGTACTTCTTTGGTTGCTATAGATATTCTTCTATTGATTACTTCTATAGCATCAGTAGCTCTACGAGAAAGTCTATCTCTTAGTATTTTTAATGATGGAGTTGTAATAAAAACAGAGGTTGTGATATCACCTAATCTGTTTTGCACTGCGTCATGACCTTGCACATCAATGTCAAAAATGACAAGTTTACCATTTTTTAGAGCTTCTTTAACTGGTTTTAGTGATGTTCCATAGTAATTTCCATGCACATAAGCATACTCTAAAAAGTTTTCATCTTCAATATCTTCTTTAAATTGTTCTTCTGTTACAAAGTGATAATGTTCTCCATTAACTTCTCCATCTCTAATCCCTCTTGTTGTAGTAGATATAGAAAAGTAATACTCACCAATTTGATCTTCAATTTTATTTATTAATGAACTTTTTCCTGCTCCACTAGGTCCTGATAATACTATTATAGCTCCTGTTTTACAATTCAATTTGATTCACCTATAGTTATATTAATTGATATATTTAAACCTTTCATTTTTGCTCTTACATTTTTATCATCTAACGCATTCAATAGTGCTTTTAAAGAGTCAATTGGAGTGTTTTTATCTTCTTTTAGTGAATTAAGAGTTTCAATATCTAAATTTACATTATTTTCTTCACTTTCTAACGCTTCACCTAAGGCTTCTGTGCCTAAAGATGCAAATTCACTTTCTCCTACACTAATCTCACTTTCTTCTTTTGGTACTTCTATTACCTCTTCACCAACAGCTAATTTAAGTTCATTAGAATTTAATGAGTCTAATTCATCTAAAGAGTTAAGTGTATCCTCTTCTATCTCTTCATTTAGCTCTTCATCAGAAAGCTTACTAACTTTTTCTTCAATTATCTCTTCTAATTCATCTAAGCTTAAATCATTGCTATTTTCTTTTATATCTTCATCCAAAGTTTCATCTGAATCATGAAAATCAATATCTTCTGTACTATCTAGTTCTAATAGGTTATTTTTAGAATCTATATTGGATGTTTCCTCTTTTAGTTCAGATTCATCTTGAGTTATTTCATCTTCAAGCAAGTCATCTAATCTATCTTCATCTGTATTAAGAGTTTCATCTTCTACATTTAACTCTTTAGTATCTTCCTCTTTTAGTTCAGATTCATCTTGAGTTATTTCATCTTCAAGCAAGTCATCTAATCTATCTTCATCTGTATTAAGAGTTTCATCTTCTACATTTAACTCTTTAGTATCTTCCTCTTTTAGTTCAGATT
>WFNF01000031.1 GCA_015488775.1 Helicobacteraceae bacterium | reverse complement strand
GCAGCGTCAGATGTGTATAAGAGACAGACAGTTATTATTACGCTGACAAGTTACTATTTTCTACATTATAAAAACAGGGCTGAAGAATCAAAATTTGCGATAATGTTTGTTATTGTAGTTCCACTATTTACACTGATATATTTTAATAATTTTGCAAACCTTGTTGTGATTTATGTTGTGTTAATCCCACTAGTGTCTTACTTTATGTTCTCTTTTAAAACGGGTACTATAGTAAACTTTTTAATATATTTTATTTTAGCAATTTTACTTTATATGATAAGTTTAAAAGATCCGAATGAACCAACTTTACATAATCTACTAGCACTTATAAATATTACATTTGCAGCTATTTTAATTATGTTGTTTGGTTTGATTTACCATCTATCTATAGCTTCACACATTAGGAAACTTGAAAAGATTATTAGCCAAAAAGATATTTTGCTTAAAGAGGTTCATCATAGAGTAAAAAACAACCTAAATGTAACTGCGTCTATGTTAGGACTTCAAGCTTTAAAAGAGGATGAACATACAAAAGAGCAACTACTTAAGTCCAAATCACGCATAGAAGCTATAGCAACTGTTCATGAGATGTTGTATAAAGAGAACGACTTAGAGAGTATCCATTTTAATGCTTATCTTAAAAAGTTTGAAGCAGGTGTTTTTTCTATGTATGGAAATACAGGAAATGTGAAATTCAAATGTGCTGATCAAAACAATATATCTTTACCATTAGATAAAATGGTACAAATTGGTTTGATTATAAATGAACTTTGTACAAACTCTATAAAACATTCATCTAAATCTATGGAGATAGAGATTGAAGTTTTTTTAAGTAAGGTGAAAGATTTATATATGTTGACTTATATCGAAAAATCTCAAAAAGTGTATAATTTAGAGATGTTTAAAAACTCTAAAGGTTTAGGAATGAAGTTAATAAATCTTAGTGTTGCACAATTAGATGCTACTATAGATTTAACTTTAGATGATAGTTTAAAATATATAGTGGAATTTAGGTAATTATGAGTAAAAAAATATTAATAGTTGAAGATGAGTTGATTGCGGCTGAGTACTTAAAAGAGGTACTCTTATCTGAGGGTTTCGAGATTTTACAGATTGTAGATACTGGAAAAATGGCTATTAAAAAAGCTTTAGAGTATAAACCAGATCTTATTTTGATGGATATAATGTTAAAAGATTCTATTTCAGGTTCTGATGCAGCTTTAGAGATATATGAAAAAAATCCAGATATAGCGATTATATTTTTAAGTGCATATAGCAACAGTGATATGTTGGATTGTGCTATTAAATCAAATAGTTACGGTTATTTGATGAAACCTTATAATGAGGTTGAGATAATCAACACTATGAAAATCGTTTTAGCAAAAATAGATAAAGAAACTAAAAATAAACAAGAGTGTGTAAAATCAAGTAAGATATATTTTAGTGATGAGATATATTTTGATAATGATAAAAAGCGTTTATTTAACAAAAAAGGGGAGGTCGCTTTAGGTTCAGTCGCAATAAAACTTCTTTCTGTGCTTTGTAAAACTCCAAACACAAGTATCTCTCTTGATCAGATATATAATGAGGTTTGGAATGAACCAAAAAGTGCAACAACTCTAAGAACTTTAGTTTATCGCATAAGGCAACAAAGTGGAGCTGACTTTATAAAAAATGTAAATGGTTTAGGTTATATGGTAAGTAGTGTAAATAAGTAGTTATATCTAAGGAAAAAAATGATTATATTTATTGTTGGTATTAGTTTTAGAGGTGCCCTTTAGTTGTTTCTATTAATGAATTAAGAAAATAGTATCTCAAACCTCTTGCAACCAGCTTTTTCAAAAAGTAGTTTTGCTTCTGCTGTAGAGCAAGAAACAGGGAAAGATTTTGCCCCGTTTGTGATGAGGTATATGATGTTTTGTACCCCATCATTTATATTTATATATGTTTGGTCATCTAGGTTTAACTCATTTGTATCAAAACCAAAAAGTGTACTCTCTAGTTCACTTAAATCATTATGTGATTTTATACAATTAACAAAAGATAGGTTTATAGGGTTTTCATAACTTTTAGTAAAAGTGTTGTTGATGTTTTTAAAACTTGATGTGTATTCTTTTTCATCATCATCAAACTCAAATTTTAATGGATCTTTTTCTAGAAGTTTATAAAACTTTTCAGATTCAACAATAACAACTGCCTTGTTTGATAACTCTGAGAACTTGTAGGTCATAAAAATATTTTGTGTTTTAGATAGTGCAAGTTCAAAATTCAGATTTAATCTGTTTTGATCAGTATATGTTTTTGAAATATTGGTAATCATCTGTTAACCTAAATTATAATAATATATTAAACCAACATTAAGCTTAATATCTAATAAAAGTGATGAAGTTTACTCTTACATGGGTAATAAAGGTAAATAATATTAGTTATTAAATTGTATGGTACACTTGTATAAATATTAGGATTTATTATGAAAGCAAAAAAAAATAAAAATCAAAAAGATGGACAAGTTCAAATCTGGGTGAAAAAAGATACTCTTATGTATGAACAAGAGTTGAAAACACTACAAGTAGAACTTTTAAAGTTTCAAAATCATGTTAAAAACAAGGGTCTTAAAGTTTTAATGATTTTTGAGGGGCGTGACGCAGCTGGTAAGGGTGGTACTATAAAACGTTTAACTGAGCATCTAAACCCTCGTGGAGCAAGAGTTGTTGCTTTAGATAAACCTAGTGATACTCAAAAATCTCAATGGTATTTTCAACGTTATGTTTCACATCTACCAAGTGCTGGTGAAATTGTTTTTTTTGATCGTAGTTGGTATAACAGAGCTATGGTTGAACCTGTTATGGGTTTTTGTACGCAAAGGCAACACCACAAGTTTTTAAAAGATGCTCCTGAGTTTGAAAAGATGATAGTTTCTGAGGGTATTCAAATTTTTAAATTTTATTTTTCAGTTTCAAAAAAAGAGCAAGCAAAACGTTTTAAAGCAAGAGAGATTGATCCACTAAAACAATATAAGCTATCACCTGTTGATAAAGAGTCTCAAAAGTATTGGAATGAGTACTCTTTAGCAAAGTTTATGATGTTAAGTTCTACACATACAAAAGTTGCTCCATGGACAATTATTAAAAGTGATGACAAAAAAAGAGCACGCATCAACTGCATAAAACATATTTTAAATTTTGTAGATTATCCAGATAAAATCAAAGATAAAAAAATCAAAGTTGATGAGGATATAGTAATCTATGGAAGTGATGAGTCTATAGCTATGGAAAAAGAGTTTAACTTTTCACTTAAAATTATTTAGTTTTATTTAATATGTTTTATAATAAACTAAAAAAAAACAAAGGACTTTAAATGTTACAAAAATTTGATAAATATATTTTACTTGCTTTTGCTGTGTTAAGTTTGAGCTCTTGTGATGTAAGTAATAAAATTATAATTCTTACTGATAAAAATACAACTAAAGAAGTTTTAGATACTAATCAAAGCAGAATACAAGATTCTAATACAAATACAGTTGCAAATCAAAACACAACTCAAGATGGTGGCACAAGTACAGTTGCGAATCAAAACACAACTCAAGATGGTGGCACAAGTACAGTTGAGGATCAAAACACAACTCAAGATGGCAATACAAGTACAGTTGAGGATCAAAACACAACTCAAGATGGTAATACAAGTACAGTTGAGGATCAAAACACAACACAAGAAAATAATACTAGTGTAGTTTTTGATAGAACAAAAATTCATCTTGTAGATATTGTATCTTTAGCTAAAGCGAAAAATCAAAATGTGGTTGAATATTTAACAAGTGAATTTAAGAAAAAAGATAAAACAAATTTTATAGATGGCGATCAAAATATATTTTCAACTAAAGGTACTGTTTTTGCAACAGATACCTGGGCAGGGCAGTTTGATTTTAGTGGTGTTGGTTGGGATCATGTAAAAGCTGGTACATTGATCACAAATCAACATATAGTAGTTGCTGCTCATTATGCAAGATCTAAGGGTGCTACTATAAAGTTTTTAAATGCTGATGGGGTTATTGAACAAAGAAAGATTGTTGCATTGAAATACCTTAGAAAATTTAATGCAGAGTTAGGTGATGCATGTGTTGAAAAGTTAGATAAACCCGTTTCAGATAAGGTCAAAGTATATGCTTTACCAAAAAGTGATATTAGTGATGACTTGAACACTCTTGATGGTGCACCATATATCATGACAGATCAGGTGGCTAAAGCTTTTCCTGAAAAGATTAAAACATTAAGATATCTAGGAAATAAAGATTATAGTGTTTATCATGTAGTAAACTGGGGTAAAAATAGTGATTATCCTAACTTTATGTACCATGGTGCTAGAAGTGGAGATAGTGGAAATCCACACTTTTTATATGCAAATGGTGAGCTTGTTTTAGGTAGTGTACTTTTTGGTTATGGAAATGGTGGAATGGTTTCTCACTTTTATGGTTTTAAACTTATACAAGATGCTATAAATCAAGCAATAGAAGATATGAAAGATTTTTAAGAGATGTTTTTTAAATATATTGTCCTAATTATTACTATTTTAAGTTTTATCTCTTGTTCTGAAGATGCTAATCAAACAAGTAGCTCTGGGAAAAATAGAACAGACATACGCACAGTTGATATAGTAGCTTTATCTAAAGCACAAAACAAAAGTGTAGTTGAGTATTTAACAAGTGAATTTAGAAAAAAAGATAAAAATAATTTTATACCTGGAGATGAGGATATATTTTCTACTAAAGGATCAATATATGCAACAGATACT
Source organism: Helicobacteraceae bacterium (assembly GCA_015488775.1). Lineage (GTDB taxonomy): Bacteria > Campylobacterota > Campylobacteria > Campylobacterales > Sulfurimonadaceae > WFNF01. The sequence goes on along the minus strand of WFNF01000031.1, from coordinate 6,727 downwards.
TGGGCAAGTCAGTTTGACTTTAGTGGTGTTGCGTGGGATAATAAAAAAGCTGGTACTCTGATCACAAATCAACATATTGTAGTTGCTGCTCATTATGCAAGATCTGTTGGCTCAACCATAATATTTTTAAATAAAGATGGAGATTTTGAAGAGAGAAAGATTGTTGCAAAAAAGAATCTTAGAGATTATAATAAAGAGCTTGGTGATGCATGTATAGAGAAGTTAGATAAACCTGTTTCTAGTAGGGTAAAAGTTTATGCCATACCTAAAAGTGATATTAGCGATGATTTGCATACTCTTGATGGCGCACCATACATCATGACAAATCAGTTTGCCAAAGCTTTTCCTGAAAAGATAAAAACCCTAAGATATATAGGTAGTACAAGTGATAATGTTTACAATGCGGTAAATTGGGGTAGAAATGGGGATTATCCTGATTTTATGTACACAGGTGGCATAAATGGTGATAGTGGGAATCCACATTTTTTATATGCAAACGCAGAGCTAGTTCTAGGTAGTGTACTTACTGGTGGTGGTGTTGGTGGAATGATAGGACATTTTTATGGTTTTAAACCCATTCAAGATAGTTTAAAACAAGCAATAGAAGATATGAGAGATATTTAATTTACACTACAAAATCATAAATTAAAATACCAATAATATTATTAGCCTTTTATAACTCATATAAGTGTAAAGAGTTTGAAAGCTAACAAAGTTCTTGTTTTTGAACTTTAAATAGTGCAACACAACCAACCACCTCAATTGAATAGTTTTTAAATCTTGATGCTAAAATTGCGTCAAGATTTTCTAAAGTATCTTCCATATTACAAAATATTTTCTTTTTATTATAGATAGACATCAATTTACTTGCTGTAGTACTTTTTTTAACACCATCACTGAGTATGGTTGAGCCAAATATAACACCATCTTGATTTAGTAGTGGAAGTAGATTTTCAAACACTTTAATCTTACTGATCAAATTACCAGGTAAACAGTGTAAAAGATAGTTTATAGATATGGAGTCATAGTTCTCATCAATTTGAGTAAGTTTATCTAAGATATTTGCCCTATACTTTTTAGGATTATATCTTTTGATTCTTTTTTGAGTTTTATTTAAACTGTTGGTATTTAGGTCCATTATGGCTAAAGTAGGCTTGTTTGTAGGGAAGTTACATTTATCTAAAAAGTAACCAGTTCCAACACCAACATCTAAATGCTTGTTACTTATGTTTTTGTTGAAGTGCTCTAAAATTTTTCTTGTTGGACACTTCCAAATATATGAATTTGAGATAGATAACACTAAAACATCATAAATAGCTAACCCCATACTAGTATAAACCGATTGTCCCGCTTTTACATCTTGACTTAGTTCCATAAAATATCCTATATCTACTTTAGATATATCTAAAGTTTGATTTTTTTACTTATTTTAACAAGTTATTAATCATAAATTATAACATATAAAACTAAGTTTAAAGATATTTTAATAAATATTTTCTAACTAAGCATCTTTTTGATTTTTTCTGCTTTTTCAAAATGGTCTAATTTGTTTGTCAATATCCACCACTGTGCAACTTCCATCAATAACTCAGGATTATCATTTTTATTTGCAAAAAATGCATAAAAAGATAATCCAACGTTTGAGCCTTTAGCTTCAATTTTTTTATTGCAAACTTCAATAATCTTACTTTTTATTGATTCTCTCATTAATCTCCTTGATATAGATATAATATATAGACTAATCTTTTAACGGTACATAAATCTCAGTTTTAAGATTTTCTGTCTTAGTTCTTCGCGGGTCTCTATTTAAATACTTTTCAAACATTGGTAAATCTCTAACATCAAGCCCACTCTCTACAATCCAATCTCCAATATCATCATAAGTTGCTTTGAGGTTTTCATACGCTCCTTTATGCAAAAACACAGCATATTTACCGCCCTCAATTATTTTACTTGAAATCTCACCCTCTGGTTTTACTGATTTATCATCCCAAGTAATACAAGCATCAAATCTTAACTTTTCTTCATCTATAACATTTGGATTATCGTGTCCTATTCCAAACATCATGGCATCTTTACCCATTAAGTTTTTTTTATATTTGATTTTATTTTGATAAGCAAACCCCATTAGTACTTCCCATGCCTCTCCTGCTGATTTAGTATAATCACCCTCTTTTCTTACATATAATATTTCTACTGGCTTTAACTCAAGTATTTTTGGTTTTAACATTTTTAACCCTTTTTTCTTTTTTGCATTTATGGAAAACTCTTTAGGAGTTATACCAAAATGATTTTTAAAAGCTTTTGTAAAAGAGGAGTTTGTTTCATACCCACTATCTATGGCAATTTGGGTGATTTTTTTATTTGTTTTAAACTTTAAAGTTGTACTTGAAAGTCTAACTCTTCTAATATAATCACTTAAATTTTCACCAACAATAGATTTGAAAACTCTATGAAAATGATATTTTGAAAAACTTGCAACTTTAGATAACTCATCAAGGTTCAAATCATAATTATAGTTTTGCTCAATATAAAAAATGACCTTATATACACTTTGAATATACTCATCTTTTGTCCTCTTTTTCATTGTTTCCTCTTTTAGCTTTATTGTGTAATTATAAGATAATTAAAAAATTAAAACTATTCCTAGCTTGCTAATGATTTTATGAGTATAGACTCTTAGTACTTGTTAGAGACCAACCTTTGGTAGTTCTACTTCTACTAAAACTTTTAATGTCTTGATGTTGATTTTACTATAAAATCCTTGACCTTTTTTTTGATACATAATTAATAAAGTTTCACTATCAATATACTCTTGTCCAATATAACTATCAATCTCATGAAGTATCTCTTTATATCCTGTTCCATCTGGTTTCGATAATGCAATTGTCTGTAAATCACGTCCTGATAATTTTTTATCTTTGTTTGTATCATTTTTAACAATTTTATATAGAATGGCTTGTACGTCTTTTTCATTTTTACTGTAGCCTTGCTCTGGTAAAAAAACAATACTATGGATTAAAAACTTATTATCTTTAAATAACCAGTTTTGAGTGTTGGTCTTATTGTTTATAAATAAGTAGTTTTTTATGGATGAAGATGAGTAAGAACTTCCAAAAGATTTTGAATTGCCTTTTTTAGCTGAAGTTAATGAAACAATCACACATGAACTTCCCTTAATACTTCTCAACTGCCCAAGTTTTAGTATTTGAGTTGAATTTATTTCTTTTTGTACATTTATTATACTAGTAAAAGTGTCACTTGCTGACATGTTTTTTATGAGCATAAACCCTGCAAAAAATATTGATACAATTGCTATAACTCCAACAGCCATCAATGTTAACCCATTAAACCGCCATACAAATCTAAAAAATTTATTCTCTTGCATTATGTTGTTCCTTTTTATTATTCGTTTATAACTTAATTATAGTTTTTAAAGATATCGTCCAATAATTTTCTTTCCTATCTAAAATATTTGCAAAATGATGTTCCATATGCTTTTATAATCCTTTTTTTTAATTAAACTTCTTCTTTTAAAATTGTGATTAAATACTCTTTTTTAGAATTTTGTCCAAAACTTATAAAGCAAGTGTTATTTGCATCAAAAACATGATGTTTGCTGAAACCTCTTGGTAGCTCTATAGAGATTAATTCATTTTTGTCTATATCAAAAAGTTTTTCACGTTTTCCCCAAGGGTCATGCTCAAAGTTAGGTAGTATGATTGCAAACTTTTGGTTTGAAGTGAACTTCGCAGAACGTCCATATAATTTTTCAGATTCTTCATCTTCTAAGCCTTCAAAATCACATTGGTATAATACAGAAGATTCATAGTTTGTATCTAATGGGTCTTTTATCTCAGATAAGTGAACACCACCACCTGCACCATATTTTGCATACTTGAAAGATGAAGAGATTTTAAAATAAATAAGTTTGTTGTTTTTGTAGGTCAGAGCATTAAATGTACTGTTCTCTTGATCAATGTCATCTGTAAAATTTTCTTTAAATGAGATAAACTCTTTTTCCTTAGTTGTCTTCCATCTTGCAGTGAGTTTTTCAAAGTTAATGTTTAAAAAAGAGACCTCTTGGGATTACTTATATCCAAAAGGATCACCTAATATAATGGGAAACATATCTGAATCAGTATATCCAATCTTTTCAATATAGTGCGGTGCAAAATTTTCATTACCTTGAAAGCTTTTTCCCTCCATAGTATTTTCAAAATTAATATTTTTTTGATTACTTAGGTCGAAATTTTCAAAATAAATTATCTCATGAGGAGTAGTATAATCTGAATACTCACTTGCTTTTTTTTGTGAAATAAAAATTAAAAGATTATGTTTATGACTTCTCATCTTTAAGTGGTACATAGCATTGTCTGAATATTTATCTTTGATTTCTATAAGGTGATCAAGAGGAACAATACTTGTTGTGTTTTTACTTAGGTGTATTATTTGTACTTTTTTAACATCATCTTTATCAAATGCCAAAAGATATATCTCTTCCTTATGTAAAATAAATTGTTCCAAAGAGAACTTATTACTATCAAATGCAAAGTCTAAGTGATTGAAATCTTTATTTGAACTCAGGTTAACTTGATACTCTTTTTTTAATTTAATTGTTTGTTCTATTTTTGTCATATTTAACTTTCATTTTGTATTTATATCAATCAGATTTTTCCATTGTTCTACATCATTAAATGAATACTCACCGCCATTTTGACTAAGATTTTTGGCTAATTTTTCAAGATTACAGTCTTCTTAATCAACTTGTGTTTGACTTAGTAAAACATACTTTAATCTTTTTAAAGAACAAAGAAGCTTTATGTCTTTAAACTCTGTTTGATGCAAGTCTAGTATTGTCAGGTTTGGTATTGCTTTTAGAACTTCCCATGACTTTATAGCTTTTAATCTTACTAGAGCTGCCCATTATAAAACCAGTCATCAATTCCTAATGATAAAGGGTGATCTTTAAGTATGCTTTTTTTAGTTAATTTCAAAATACTTCTTTTCATGTTTTTATTATGCATACTTATAGATACCTATATATTTTAAATCGTTATAGCTGTTTTTATAAGGTTTTTTAACTTCTATCTCTTCATCATTTGGAAGAGCATAACTAAATAGACAGTTGGCTTTTTTTATATTTAATCCATGGCAAACTTCTATGACTTTTTCTATTTCAGATGTGTCTAAAGTATCATAACCCAATATCTCTTTTATTGAAACCTCTTTTTCTAAAGGATCTATTGCTAACAAAAAATCTTCATCATAATACACATCATCTATATCTTTACAAAAACCACAAACTTTATAATTAGGGTCATCAAAGTCACCTTCAGTTGAATAGTCCATTTCAAAATATTTAAAATACTCGTCTTTAGTTTTGTTTGTAGTACCTATCCATAGGTGTTCTTTTTTAAAATAGCTCATTTGTAAATATTCCTTTCGTTATATATTGTACGAAGTTGCCACTCAAAACCTATGTAAAATTGCATGTAAATAAATTTTGTTCCAACTCTAGTAATCTTTTTTTAAGTGGTAACCCTCCACCATAGCCTGTAAGCTCTCCATTACTACCAATTATTCTGTGACAAGGTATTATAATGCTCATTGAGTTTGCACCATTTGCATTTGCTACTGCTCTTACTGCTTTTTTATTGTTTATATCTTTTGCTAATTGTAGATATGTTGAAGTCGTTCCATAGGGTACTTTTAGTAAAGCATCCCAAACACTTTTTTGAAAATCACTGCCAACTGTAATAAATGGTATATCAAACTCTTGACGTTGCATATCAAAATATTGATCAAGTTGCTTTTTTCCTCGTTTTTGTTATCTTTATGATGTAGGTCTATGTTTTTCTTCTATGAGTTGACCTGTAATATATTTATGTAAAATGCTTTTGATAAAGGTTTGATATTTTAAACCTTCTTGCAGGGCAACTGCTTTTATTTTTTCAAGTTCACTTGATGAAATTCTGATATTCATCTTCGTTTCTTCTTTTTTTACAAATTCTTTTGCAGATTTTTTTAGCAATTTACTGTTTTCTTCATCATTTTTGATTTGCGATAAATCAAAATCCTCTAAAGAGTTCATTAGTTCTTTTTCTTGATTGTCTATATAATTATTTTTCATTACTATTCTCCAATAGATATTTAAATCTTCTGTCTTTAAAGATTGTTTTTAAAACAAAATTTTCACCATCCATAATATATGGAATGCAGTGAGGGTAGTGATTTATTGAGATAACCATTATTCTTTGATTTGGATAGATTTCAGAATTTGGATGTTGAAAATCTAATAAAACACCTTTTTCAGAAATTATTTCAATGGCTTGTTCAAATGTTAAGCCTCTTGTTTCAAATAATATTTGGTTTTTCTTTTCATCATAAATAAAGTCCATATACAATTATAATACAATGTGCGCACAAAGTCAATGAGGAAGATAACACTCATCGTGAGCGATAATTTTCCGCTCTTGGTAAATTATTGCGACTCCACGTAATTGTTATCATTGTTATTAAGAAGTCTTTGAAACATCAGGTCTTCTAGGTTTCTACTACTATCAACAAGTAAAAGGCTATGTTCGCGTTAATGGTAGAAAGGTTCTTTTCTGTCTTATCGGAACAGCCATTAAGCTTAAAAAGCTTCTAGCTGTCAGTTCCTCATTCTTATCAAGAAGGCTCATCCAACCAAGATAACTAGCTAAATATTTAGTAGCCGTTCCAT
>WFNF01000030.1 GCA_015488775.1 Helicobacteraceae bacterium | reverse complement strand
TTGGATATACATGTATCTGAGTGGACGAGTACGGAGGTGTAGAATATAAAATACTCTGTTATGTCCCTTGATATAAGATGTTTATGGATAAATTTGGATGAATATGGAAGTGTAAATTGGTGGAGACGTGCACTATCGAAACATGCCTATAGATACCTATTTTAGGTGCTTTAATTATATTATTTTAAAAGTACCCCTAAAAAGTACCCTAAATTTTAGAGTGTGTTACTAATGTATACATCAATGATTAATTAAGTATAGCATAGTTAGAGTTCTATTCCTAAGGTGGGGATAGAACTCATATCTCAAATCTTATATTATTATTCACACCAATCTTTAGTTTTAGTTCCACCATCATAAGGCACTGCAAAACCTTTTTTTAAAAGCATATCTCCAAGACTCTTAGAATCTACAAATACATCTGCAACTATTCTAAAGTACTTACCGCGTTTCATATCTCTAAGTTCAATCACTTTAGCACCTCTTAATGCTGATACACTAAACTGTTTAGCTCTTCGTGCTAGATTTTTCTCTTTGATACATTTAGCTCTCATTTCAGGGGTATCTATGCCATTTATACGAATAGCCATCCTTTTACCTATGAGAGGTGGAAAAGAGTCTATATTAGCCCTAAATGTATCGCCATCGTAGATAGATGTTACCTCATCAACAACTACACTTCCATAACTTGTATTTTTTAGTGATGTTGCTTGTAGTGTTGAGGTTAAGATGAGTGAGATAGTTATAAAAACTATTTTTTTAAAATACATTTATAAAGCACTTCCAAGCAACAACCTATCAAACTCATCAATAAATACATCTTGTGTATCAGTATTCCAAAAAGGCATACCTAAAACTTTATAGCAAGGATTCTCATAAAAAGTTGTATCAAAATTATCATTTATATCTATAAGTTTCATATTTTTACTTTTAGTAAGTTCTGTAATTTTTATAAGTATATCTTGCTTCCATTTTTCATGGCTTTTATCAAAACTATCTGCATTACCCTTAGCCCAGTTTCCTTTAGGTTCTATAAACACTTGATGGTAACATTTTGAGTTATTCTTATCTTCAAGTAGCAGTATAAAGTCTGGCTCAAATTTATTAGCTTCTTTTTCACTATCCATACTGAAAAGGTTAAAAGCTTTTTCATTTCTAAGCAGTTTTATATCACTATAATTATCCTTGAGTTTAGAGATATTATCACTTACAAAATCCACAAAATCTTTCTCTTCACTTGTAGCTCTATGCTGTTTATAAACATACCACTCTTTATCATCATAGTTTATAAGTGGTGGTTCGCTTCCATCCGCATTAAGTGAGTATTTTATATCTTTAGGCTCTAAGCTGATTCTCTCTCTTATCGGTATTGCTTTAAACTCTTGAAGTGCTATATACTCTCTATTGTTTTTTATAATCATCTGCTCTAAAAAATCTAATGCTTTTAGCACCATCTCTCTTTTTTGTTGATTTTCTATTTTCATCTCTTTGATACTCTGAACATAAAAAACGATAGACCCCATATAATTACCATTTGTTATAAACTCTTTTACACTCTTTAGGTTTGGAAACATCTTTTTTAGATTTTTAAAGTAAAAAAATTCTTTTTTATTTATAGCACTCCTCACTAAATCACTATCAAACTCTTTGAGTTTATACTCAACTGATTTAAGATATTTGACATCATCTATCTTTTCTAAAAGTTTTGTTTCTAAGGTTTCATTATCATAAGTGATTTGTACTCTTTTATAATTTTTAGTATAAAAATCTATCCCTGTTACAAATCTCTTTTTATCTATCTTTTTACGAGAATTTTCATACACTACACCCTCTATATAAAGATGATGCTCTCTAAACTCCTCTTTAGGTACAAACTCATAAGTAAGATTCTCTTTTTGCTTATCTAGTATCCCCATATCATTCAAAGTTGTTTCTAGTTTTTCAATATACTTATTATCATTTACACTATGAAAATACATCGCTTCCATCATTCTTAGTGGGTCATGTGATTCAAACTTTCTTTTATATTTATCTTTCTCTTTATACTCAAAAGGAAAATACCTAGCACCTCTCCCTATAAGCTGCGCTTCACTCGTTGTACTTGCACCTGATGTTTTGGCTTCATCAAGTTTGACAACATCAAAAAGATTTAAAACATCCCAACCCTCATTAAGTACATTTACTGCAAATATAACCCTTATGTTATTGTGTTCATCTTCAAGGCTATTGAGTAGGTTGAGTGTCTCCTCTTTATCTGCACTTGTACTATAAATCTTCACACATACATTTTCTCTAAAAGAGTGTTTGAGTTGATTCACAAAACTTTGCTTTTTATCTTTTACTATCTCGTGAAGTTCAGATATAGCCAATATATCCGATTCTTTAAATACCGCATCAATATCTTCAATGCTTAGACTCTCTATAAGTGCATTAAACTCATCAAGGCTTTTATCAACTGCTTTTATCCCTTTAGGATTTTTAAAAAGTATAACTGGTTTTAAAGCTATATTTATCTCTTCACTTTGAGCGATTAAAAGTCGGTATTCGCTAATCATTATAGTTTGTAAGATTCTAAGTCTTTGAGAGAATCCACTTCTAATAAGTGATACCTCTTTAGAGTAACCATCACCCCTAAAGAGTTCAAATGAATAGTTATAGATAAGTTTACTAGCATAGTACTCTGCTATCTCTCTGTTTGAGCCTATCTCTGCTGTGGCTGTAAACTCTAAGAGAATATTATCTTTATGTGTATTGAGTAGCGTTTTAGAGGTCATTCCCCAACCTGCTATATTCTCCTCATCAGTTCTGTTTTTTGTCTTTTTAAGTTCGCTGTTAAGGTGGTGAGCTTCATCTGCTATAAGCACTATTTTTTTATCTTTAAAATCTGCATAAGTGATACTGTTTTCTTTTACAGTTGTTGCAAGGTTACTATGAAGTTTTTGAATAGTCGTAAACATAATGTTTATATGGTTCTCTTTGGAATCCTCAAAACTCTCATCTATGGCGTTTATCTTCACCTCTTTGTTATTTATGACTATCTTCTTTTTAAAAAGGTACTTGTAAGCTCCACTATTTGCTAAATTATCTTTAGTTTTAGTGATAATATTTGTAGTGTTTACAAAAAATATAAAATCTCTATACCCTTTTTCATAA
>WFNF01000029.1 GCA_015488775.1 Helicobacteraceae bacterium | reverse complement strand
GTTAAAATAATAAAAGCTTTGTGACATGTTTTTAAGCTATTCAAAATTTAAAGAAGTTATTGTGATAAATGAAAATGAAATTAATGAATACATAAAAAAAATTCCACCTATGAGTGATAGTCTATCTAAATGCCTGATTTTTTTAAATCAAGGTGAATTAGCTAAGGCTTCTGCCATAGCACAAGAAGAGATATCATTTCTTGATTATATGAAAGATCTTGTAAACAAACCAATATATGGTTTTAAAAATGAGGTTAAAGAGCTTCCTCAGATTTTTAGTATATTAGGTATTGGTGGTAGTAAAAAAGCTTTGTATGCTTATATGATATCTTTACTTAGCCCAAATAAATGGGAAGTATTTAAACTTAATAAAACTAAGTTTACGCTTTTACAAGATATATTAAGTGTAGAGTGGAAAAAAATACTAAAGTATAGAAATATCAATGATAATGAGATAGAATCATCTATATCTTTATTACCCTCAAGTGTAATTTTAGCAGAAGCCTTGTTTGTAAAACATCTTGATGATGTTAAGCTTCTTAAACAGTTTAAAGATATAAATTACAATGAAATACTTATGAAAATGACATCTAAATCACTTTTTGATTTAAGTGTTATGATAGGTAAAAAGTGGAATATTAGTGAAAAATCTTACAATATTGTTTATAACTCTAGTGGCAAAGATTTAAGTATCGAAGATGATTTAGCAAAAATGATGCATCTGTTGCTTTTTTATGTTTTATCGAAACCTGAATTTATGGATACCAAATTAAATGATTTTATTGAATTTAAAGTGGATTATGTCCAGAGTGTATATGAAGATTTTAATAATGCAATGGAAGTATCATGAGAGCAGTTGTAAAAAATGGGATTGGTGTATTTCACCCTCAAGGTTTTTTAGATGGAAATAATGCACCAGTTATGATGAATATGGAAGATATAAATATAACAGCTAAGTTAAAAGTAAATATGTTACTAATATCTTTAAAAAAAGTTATCTTTTTTAACCATAACGGTATTGATGCTTTAGCAAAAGTACTTTTAAAGTTAAGAGCTGAGATGAAAGTTATAGTTGGTTTTTGTGATTATGATCCAAATAAATATAAAACTATCATGGGCTTTTATAAACATAATATAAATTTCTCACTTTTTCAAGATATTAAAGTTGCTGAACTTTTTTCATCTAGTTTAAAAGATGAAAAAAAAGATATTTTAATTTATAATGAAGATCCATCACAAAGATCTACAATGGCTATTGAACTATTTGATCATGGTCATAACCCTATAGTAGCACAATCAAAAGATGAGTTTAATGAAAAGAGAAAGAAGTACTCTAATTATTATGCGATTATAGAACATACTTATCTTGGATTGTATGGACAACAAATCGCAACTAGAGTTACAGGTAATGCGATTATATACACGCTTTCAAATTTTTTAGATACGGAGATTAGTACAAGTTTCAATATTGAGTATCATACAAATTCACTTATAGTTGGATTTAGACTTTTTATATTTGATGCATATAAGGTTATATCTTTAAATATACATGCAATGAATTTTTTTGCTAAGTTAAGTACAACTGCTGCTGAATATAATGCAACCATAGCTTTTGTTGGTATGACTTTTGAAAAAACACCAACAAGTTTTAAAAATGAGTTGGAAGATTCTGGAATAATCTTTTTTGATCAAATGGATGATATTTTAAAAGACACTGAACTCTTAAAGGAATTAGGTGCATCTAGTGTCGCAGCCTCAAAAAATAAAAGGCAACTCAATAAAGTGTTGGTAAATGAACTTCCACAGTTTATTGATGCAACAATATCAACAATAGCTATGATGACAGGTGCACAGGCTACAAAAGATGCGGCTCAGATACAAGAACTTAATCTTTCTAATATAGATGAACCAATAGCAAGTACTATAGGCTTTTATGGTGATATAGATGGAATGATAGTTTTAATTTTTCCAAAATCTTTAGCAAAAAAATCTTGTGAACTCCTTTTAGGTGAAGAGAGTGACTCTTTAGAAGAGATTTTAGACTCACTTGGTGAGTTTGTAAATATTATTGGTGGTAGATTAAAAGCATTACTTGAAGATAAAAGTATTAGTGTAGATATCACTTTACCAAGGACATTTGATTCTATCAAAACATTTGAAGAGTTAATGAATGAAAAAAAAGGTGCTCAAGTAGATTTAAACTTTGATCAAGATAAATTTATATTATTTTTAACTAAATAGGCTTTAGTTCTATATATTGTCACTCATTTACTAAACATTAATAAGCACTTAGCTAAAATAAGCCTTTAATTTAGGGGCACTAGACATTAATGAAATTTAAATTTTTTATACTTACATTTATTATATCCATAAACATATATGCTACAACCATCAAAGAGATAAAATTTGATGGTTTAGTTCACATTTCAGATGCTGTTGCTCTAAGAATCTTAGATATGAGAGATACTGAGGAATTAGATTATGATAAACTTGATTATGCTTTAAAAAAGTTTTACAAGCAAAGTTATTTTGAAGATATATATGCAGATTTTACTGATGGTGTATTAACCATTAGTTTCAAAGAGAAACCTCTTATCTCAAAAGTGGAGATAAAAGGGTATAAAGAAGATGATGACGATGCTCAAAAATCTTTATTACAAATTAAGCGTGGTTCTATATATGATGTAAAAAGAATTAACTCTGCAAAAAAAAGAATTATAGATGCTTTAGCATCAGAGGGTAAGATAGATAGTGTAGTAGAGGTAGAAACAAAATATCTTAAAAGTGGTTCTGCTCAAGTCACATTTATAGTAAATGAGGGTGAAAATATAATTATTGAAAAGATGAGGTTTGAAGGAGTAAATGGGCTTGATCCAAGTCAATTCAATGAGGTAATGGCAAATAAAGAGTATATGTTCCCAGGTTTTATACCTGGCTTTAGTGATGGTAAACTCATGCTTGATCAACTTCAATATGATCCTTTACGTATTAGAGATTTTTATATGCAATACGGTTATCTTGATGCTAAAATAGATGAACCTTTTGTAAGAGCAGATTTTAACTCTTATAAAGCTACCGTTTCTTACCAAGTTTTTGAGGGCGATGTGTACAGAATAAGTCATATCATTTTGTCTCAAAGTAAAAAAGTTGTTGAAACAAGTAAAATTCATGATGTTATTAAACTAAAAATTAATGAACCTTTTAATATTAAAACTTTTAGAGAAGACTCTGAAAGAGTAAAAACTATAATAGCAGATAAAGGTTATGCTTTTGTTCAAGTTGTCCCAGATTTACAAAAAAACAAAGAGAAACTTACTGTTGATGTTGTATATAGAATAAAACCTGGTAAAAAAGTACGAATTAGAAATGTTATAATTGAGGGTAATAATAGAACTCTTGATAGAATAATCAGACGTGAATTGTTTTTGGCACCTGGTGATATGTATAACTTAACTGATTTAAAAGATTCTAAAAATGCATTGGGGCGTGCAGGTTTTTTTGAATCTAGTACAATAGAAGAAAAACGTATCAATGATCATCAAATGGATTTAATTGTTAAAGTTAAAGAAGCACCAACAGGTAATATTCAACTTGGTGGTGGTTATGGAAGTTTTGGTGGACTACTTTTAAGCGTGGCTGTAAATGACAGAAACATCTGGGGTTCAGGTATAAATGTAGGTTTAAAACTTGAAAAGTCTGAAAGAACCCAAAACTATTCTTTCAACATTGCAAATCCACATCTTGATGATAGTGATTACTCAGGTAATTTTTCAATATATTGGTCATCATATCTATATAATGATTATACAGTAAATACTAAGGGTATCTCTATAGGTACTGGGCACAGATTTACTAGATATGTTACAGGGTATCTTGGTTATAACTTCTCTGATGTATCTTATGATAATTTTGATCCAAGTTCTATTCCCGTTGATAGTTTAAGATTTTTTGAATCTTATTCAAAAAGTAGTGTAACTATTAGTGCTAGTTTTGATAATACTGATGATTATTATCTACCACGTGAGGGTTATGCTATAACTCAATCTTTAGAAAAATCAGGTTTAGGTGGTGAGGCTAATTATGCTAAAAGTAGATCTACTTTCAATAAATATATTGGTTTAGAGGATTATGTAAATCTTGATGTAATTTTTAGATATAAAGCAAGATATTTTATCGCTTCAGATACAGGTTATCTTCCCTTAGCAGAGAGATTTTATATGGGTGGTTTAGGAAGTGTAAGAGGTTATCAAGCTTACTCATTATCTCCTGTGGCACTAGATAATAATGGTGCAAAAAGAAATATTGGTGGTAAACAAACTTTTTCAAACTCTGTTGAACTCTCTTTTCCTCTTGTTCCTAAAGCAAAGATGCGCTTAGTTACTTATCTTGACTTTGGTTCTATTGGTACAGACTCTTTATTTGATGATTTATATGCAGATGCTGATAATAAACCACTTGACACATACACAAGAGCTGGTTATGGTGCAGGTATTGAGTGGTTTAGCCCTGTTGGTCCTATACAATTGATGTATGCTCAACCACTACTTGAACAACGTGGTGATAGAACATCAAACTTTGAGTTTACTATTGGACAAAGATTTTAGTAGATATAGTCTAAAACTTTTTTAGCATATATTTTATGCTCTTTTACAGCCTCTTGGTATTTATACCAATGGGAATTTTTATAATTATCTTTAAATGTCAGTTTATCTCTAAATATAATAATATCTATAACATTATTGAGTTTAGAATTATCTCTTAAAAAAGATTTTTTCTCTTCAATTGCATCATTAAACCACTCATCATAAACGTATTTTTTTAACTCTTTTCCTCCAAATTTATCTAATTTGCTTAGTTCTATATATCTATTTATTCTACTATCTTTGTTTTTATCACTATCATCTCTATGTATCATCACTTGATTAAAAATATCTATAAGCTCTTGTTGTTTTTGATGATAATTTTCAAGATTATTATATAGAGCAAATTTTTTAAATAACTCTTTTATAGCTTCTAAAAATCTTTTTTTATTATCTATAGTTGAGTGTACAAGTCTCTCATCTTGCCAAAAGGCACATGGATAATCTGGTTTAAGTAAAAAATCTGCATGCCCATGATTTGGCATAAGCCATTGCCACCAACCACTTGAACTATTAAACTTATCGTAGTATGCTGTAAAGTTTTGATGTGCCCAAGTATCTACATAAGCATGTGTAGCTATAGAGATTCTATATATGTTTTTACTATTTAATGCGTCTTGTATGATTTTGTTTGCATTTTTAGAGTTTGGAGTTGTATTCATAATATGTCTAGCACCATCAACTCTGTTATCTAAATTTTTATCTGTATCTCCAGGTATAAAATGAAAAAGTGGATTTATATCCATAAGATATTTTTTTGATTTAAACATATTAAAAGATTGAGAGATATGATTTTTGTATGTAGTTCCATCATCACCTTTAATTTTAAAATGCACACCATTGTCATCTACAGCTTGTGCCCCGTAGGCTATAATATAAGCATCACTACAAGAGAAACCCGTATATGCTGCAACTAGATAAGTTTGATAATAATGAAACTCTATATCCATTTACTTTTCCTAATAAAAATTGTTTTATAATACAATAAAAGTGATTTTATATGTGTAAAGCATGGTGTAATAAACGTTTTTTATCTCAAAATAATATATCTATATCTACTAAATCAAAAAATTTAGCTACAAAAGCATATATATACTCTTTGTGTGCAACATTAGCCTTACAAAATGAAAAGTTACCAGATAGTAAATTACATAGTTTTAAACAACCAAACTATTTAAAGACAATAAAGTCATATTTAGATGAAAAAACAGATATGGAAGCTACCCTTTTTTATGATGAGATTCAAAAAGAGTATATTTTGTCTTTTGCTGGTACTAACTCTTTTAAAGATTGGATGGCAAATTTTATATGGTATTTTAGAGAAAAACATTACAACAAATCATTAGAATTTTTTATAGAGTGTCATGATAAATATAGAGAAAAGATGGTGTTGTGTGGATTCTCATTAGGTGGTGCTTTAAGTATATATTGTGCTAAAAGACACCCTGTATATGTAAAAGAGGTTTATGCTTTTAACTCTTCACCATTAACTATGAGCAATATAAGTAAAAAAGACAATATATATCTTTTAAGTACATATAATGATGCTCTTAAACCATTTAGAGCTATAAAAAGAGCAATAGTTGGAGATACCTTTTTAAAAGATAATACAGATGAAAGTTTTAATCTAATAAAACAAAGCCCTTTTGCAAATCATCAGCCTTGGGTATTAACTAGAAATTTACTTCATATTGCTGATTTATCTGATAAAAGTTTAAGTGCATACTCTATATTACAAGATAGTAAATCTACATTTTGCTAAATATTTATATATATTTACACGATTTAACTAAGTTTAAGTAAAATTTCGGCATTATTTCATACTTAAATTTATTAAAGGCTTGTTACTATGAAAAGAACATACCAACCCCACAGTACACCAAGAAAACGTACACACGGTTTCCGTACTAGAATGGCTACTAAAAATGGTCGTAAGATAATTAACGCTCGTCGCGCTAAAGGAAGAAAATCACTAACAGTGTAAGTGGTTTCTCTATAGTTAAACTCAACAGAGAGTTTAACTACATATATAAAAAAGGCAAAAGTGCACATAGTCGCTCTCTTGTTCTGTTCTACCTCCCCCATAAAGAAAAATCACATGGCTACACCGCAAGTAAAAAAGTAGGTAATGCTGTTCTACGTAATAGTTCAAAAAGAAGACTTCGTGCTCTATTTAGAGAGATTTCACCAAATTTAAAAAATGGAAAATATATATTTGTTGCTAAAGAAGCTATTAAAGATATAGATTATATTGAATTAAAAAAAGATTTTTTAAATAATATTAAAAAATTAAAGCTTATAGATGATAAAAAAAATATTTCTTAAACTACTTTGGTTTTATCAAAAGTTTTTAACCCTATTTTTTGGTTATGGTTCATGTAGGTATTATCCATCTTGTAGTGAATATGCAAGATTACAATTTGTGTACAATCCTGTTCACATAGCGTTGTTTAACTCAGTAAAAAGAATTCTTTCTTGTAATCAGCTATTTGATGGTGGTATTGACTACCCAAAAACTTCAAAATTATGTTTAAAACCAACTTCTTTAAGTCATAATGAGATAAAATACTATCTCATTCCTGATGGGGAAAAATCCTATCATATTGTTAAAAATTTTTTTTATAAAAAGGTTTCTTAGTGTTAGAAAATATGTCGTCAAATCAAAGGTTACTTTTAGCAGTAGCTCTATCTTTCGTGTTCTTTGTTGGTTACACAACAATCTTTCCTCCTAAACAAAGTATTGATCAAAATATTACAAGTTCACAACAGCAGGTTGTTATAAAAAAATCTTCATCTCAAACATCAAGTATGGTTTCTCATGAGATAAGTTCAGATGAGACTATACAAAAATCTCAAACAAACGCTTTAGTCAAAGTTCACAGTGAAGATTTTAACATCACTATAGATACTTTAGGAAGAATATCATCAAAACTTATGTTAAGTAAAAAACATTATTTTGATGGAAAACCTGCTAACTTAATTCCAGATAGTGGTGCTAAGCCTTTATATATAAGATTTGCAGATGATAGTTTAAATCAACTAGCAATTAAAACTGCATATGTAAGTGATAAAAGTATTATTAACCTTAGTAATGGTTCAAAAAAGCTTGTATTAACGCAAAATCTAGGTAATGTTAATGTAAAAAAAGAGATAACATTTTTTAAAGATGGACACTATGATATAAAAATCAATGTAAGTAATTCAGCTAGATACTTTGTATATTTGGGTGCAAGACCAGATATCGGTGATAAAATGATGAGTGTTCGTGGTGGTATGGTTTACACTAATGATGATAAATCAAACATTTTTGAAGATGAAGATGTTGAATCTCGCACTACTTTTACAGGGGTGACTTTAGCTTCATCATTTGATCAGTATTATGCATCTATTTTTTATAATCTTGGTGATAAAACTTCTGTTAGTGTTGATAAAGATAGGGAGGGTAATCCTGTTATTTATTTAGATTTATCTGGTGACTCCTCTTTTTCTGCTTATATTGGAGCAAAAGATTATGAAATATTAAAATCAATTAATCCAAAGCTTACTAATGTTATTGAATTTGGATGGTTCACTTTTGCAGCGGCTCCATTATTTAAGCTATTAATGTTTCTACACTCTATTTTTGGTAACTGGGGTTGGGCAATTGTAGCTTTAACAGCATTAGTTAGACTTGTACTTTTCCCTTTAACTTATAAGGGTATGATGTCTATGCAAAAGATTAAAGAGATCGCACCTAAAATCAAAGAGCTTCAAGCTAAGTACAAGGGTGACCCTCAACGTATGAATGCTGCGGTTATGGAAATGTATAAAAAGCATGGTGCAAACCCTCTTGGTGGTTGTTTACCAATGATTTTACAAATACCTGTATTCTTTGCAATATATAGAGTTTTACTTAATGCAGTTGAGCTAAAGGGTGCTGAGTGGATTTTATGGTTCGATGATATATCTAAGATGGATCCAACTTATATCTTACCAATTTTGATGGGTGCTACTATGTTTTACCAACAAAAAATTACTCCAAGTAATTTTACTGATCCAATGCAAGAAAAAATATTTAAATTTTTACCAGTAATATTTACATTTTTCTTTGTAACTTTCCCTGCTGGATTAGTTCTTTATTGGTTAGTTAATAATATATTCTCAATCATTCAACAGTTTATTGTAAACAAAAATTTTAATGCTATTAAAGTTGCTCGCCACGAGAAGCACTTAGAGGAAAAAAGTCATGGTAAAGATTGAAGCTGATACTTTAGCAAATGCGTACGCGCTGGCTGCTGCTGAACTTACATGTTCAGTTACAGAACTAAAAATAGAGGTTATTCAAAACCCTTCAAATGGCTTTTTTGGTCTTTTTAGTAAAAAAGCAATAATTGTTGCTGCTTGTAAAATGTCATTAAAAGATGAACTTGATCGCGAGATTGAGTCTAAAAGCGAAAAACATCTAAATATTGAAAAAACTGAAGAAAAAGTGGAAGTTGAAAATATTGTAAAAACTGAAGTTAAAGCAGAAGTTGAAAATATTGAAAAAACAGAGGCTAAAATTGAAGTTAAAAATGTTAAAGCAACTACACCTAAAGTTAAAGATACTGAAGTAAAAAAAGATTTTGAACCTAAACCTTCTAAACCAAAAAAGTCAAAGCAAAAATCTGTTAAAAAACATGATAAAAAAAGAGATAATTTTAAAGCTAAGCAGACTCCTGTAAAAGAGGAAAAAGCTTTTGAACATGTTCAAAGTGAATCTTTTGTAACAGATCAAGATGATGATGAAGATGATTATATTGATCATAGTTCATTTTTAGCTAGTGCTCAGGATGATGATGAATTAGAAAGTCAAAATGCTGATATGCTTGATGATATTAGATATGGTATAAATAATCTATTTAAAGAAGTTTGCTTTGATCTTAATACTATTAAAGTTGAACAGTATGATGATGAAACTGTATTAGTTGAATTTACAGGTGATGATTGTGCTTTACTTATAGGTAAAGAGGGTTATAGATATAAAGCTCTTTCTTATATGATATTTAATTGGATTAACTCTAAGTACAATATGCAACTTCGTCTTGAAATTGCTGAATTTCTTAAAAATCAAGAGGAATCTATCTTGAGATACCTTGAATCGGTGAAAGAAAATGTTGAGCGTGATGGACGTGCTCAAACTAGAATCCTTGATGGAGTCTTAGTACAAATAGCTCTAAAAGAGTTAAGATCATGTTACCCTCAAAAATATGTAGCTCCAAGAACTACAAAAGATGGTCTAAAGTTTATAATCATAAACGACTATAACGAGTACTAAATGAGTGAGACTATTGCAGCCATTGCCACAGCGTATGGCGAGGGCTCAATCTCTATAATTAGGCTAAGTGGTGATGACGCTTTAGCTATAGCTCTTAAACTTATCTCAAAAAAAACTTTAAAACCTAGACATGCTACTTTAGCATCTATATATAACACATCTAATGAACTTCTTGATCAAGCTATAGTTATATATTTTAAAAATCCAAACTCTTTTACTGGTGAAGATATTGTTGAGTTTCAATGTCATGGTGGTTTAATTGTTAGCGAATTGATTTTAAAAGCATCTATAGAAGCTGGTGCTAGACTAGCAACACCTGGGGAGTTTTCAAAAAGAGCTTTTTTAAATGGACGCATTGATTTGAGTGAAGCTGAAGCTATTGCTGGACTTATTGAGGCAAAAAGTGAAGACGCAGCTAAGATTCTTGCCTTACAGATGAAGGGATCACTTAAAAACTTTATTGGAGATATTAGGGATAAGTTGGTAAATATACTGGCTTATTCAGAAGTTTCTATAGATTATGCTGAAGAGGATTTACCACAATCATTGATTGATCAGATAAAAGAGAAGTTAACTGAGATAAAAGTGGCATTAGATAACTCTTTAAAAGCTTCAAGTGCACGATCTGGTTTAATGCAAGGGTTTAGAGTAAGTATTATAGGTAAACCAAATGTTGGTAAGAGCTCTTTATTAAATGCACTTTTAAGCTACGATAGAGCTATTGTAAGTGATATAGCAGGAACAACTAGAGATACTATTGAGGAACAAGTTAAGATTGGAACTCATCTAATTAGACTTATAGATACTGCAGGTATTAGAGAGTCTAGCGATGAGATAGAGAAAATAGGGATAGAGCGCTCTAAAAAAGCTATAGAAGAGTCTGATATAGTTATAAGTTTATTTGACTCTTCTAAAGCTTTAGATGAAGATGATGATGAAATTATTAAACTCATTAGTGAATATAAAAATTCTAAAGAGATTTTAGTTTTTTTAAATAAATCAGATTTGGAACAAGTTGCTGATGAATCTATCTTAAAAGATTTTAAAGTAGAAAAAATATCTGCAAAAAATGATGCTTTCTCTTTATATAAAGCCTTAGAAACGCTTATGAATAAATCTAATATATCGGATGAAGTTATGTTGATATCTACAAGGCAAAATGCAGCAGTTCAAAATGCTTTAAACTCTATAGATGAAGCTTATGAACCATTGGATAATGGTGAACTTGAGTTTTTCTCTTTTCATATAAATGATGCAATTAAAGAGATTAGTTCCATAAGCAGACCATATGAATATGATCAGATGTTAGATGAGATGTTTGGCAACTTTTGTTTAGGAAAATAATATGATAATTGCAATTGATTTAGGATTAAAACGTATAGGTGTAGCTTCAAGTGCCACAGGAACTATAGCAACTCCACACCGTGCAATAATAAGAAAAAATCGTAACCAAGCATCATCTGAGTTAAGAGATATACTTAAAGAGTATAAAGCAGATAAACTTGTTGTTGGGATACCTTTAGGTGGTTCTAGTGAAGATGAGATGAGAAGACGTATTGAGCATTTTATTAAACTTGTTGATTTTGATGGGGAAGTTGTATTGCAAGATGAAGCTGGAACTTCTATAGAAGCTGAAGATATGATTAAGGGTGAGTTTAGAAACAAAAGAGATGGCAAGGTTGATTCTATTGCTGCAATGCTTATTTTAAAGAGATATTTAAAAATTTTATAAGGATTTATATTGTCAGATATTATTGAGTTATCAAGTGCACAAAAAGATGTTATTGTACCCAAAATCAAGTCATATTTTGAAAAAGAGCTTGATCAAGAGATAGGTGCTTTTGATGCTGAATTTTTACTTGATTTTTTTTCTAAAGAGATAGGTGGACATTTTTACAATAAAGGCATTCAAGACTCTTTGGATGTAGTAAATGATAGAGTTGAGGGGATTAAAGACTCCCTTTACGTATTGGAAAAGCCACTCTATTAAAAAGGAACGATTTTTGCTTTATAAATGTTAATAACACAAGGATTGTGAAATGAAACATTTATTTTTAATGGTTTTACTTGTAGCTATAATAAACGCTACAACTATCAAGGATGTTGCAAAAATAGTTGGAGTTAGGGATAATCAACTTATTGGCTACTCTTTAGTAGTTGGGCTTAAAAAAACAGGTGATGGAACTACTTCAAAATTTACACTACAATCTATAGCAAATATGCTTAAAGCTATGAACATAGACATGGATCCTGTAGATATAAAATCTAAAAATGTTGCTGCGGTTGTTGTAACTGCAAAACTTGGCGCTTTTTCAAGAAGTGGTGATACATTTGATATAACTGTTTCATCAATTGGTGATGCAAAATCTTTAGAGGGTGGAACACTTTTAATGACACCTTTAAAAGGGGTAGATGGTAAAATTTACGCTCTTGGACAAGGTCCACTAAGTATTGGTGGTAAAAATGAGCGTGGTGGTGCTAGTGAATCTCACCCAAATGCTGGTTTAGTGTTTGGTGGTGGTATAGTTGAGCGTGAAATTCAAAACGATATATATCATAAAAATTATGTATTACTTTCACTTAAAGAGACTAGCTTTAAAAACGCAATTGGTGTTCAAAATGCTATAAATAAAGCTTACTCCACAAATGTTGCTATGGCTCTTGATCCTCGTACTATTAAACTTAAAAGACCTGCTAATCGCTCAATGATAGAGTTTTTAGCTAAAATTCAAGAGCTAGATATATCTTATAAACCGACTCAACGTATTATTATAAATGAAAGAACTGGTACTATAGTAGCGGGTGTTGATATTGAGATTAGGCCTATCGTTATTACTCATGGTGATATTACTATAAAAATTAAAGAGTCTATACCTACAAATGTTCCAGATGGTAGTGTTTTAGTAGATAATGATTTAGTTATAGGTTTAAATGAAAATGAAATTTATACAAATAAAGGTACTACAACAGTAGCTAACATAACTAGATCACTTCAAAAACTGGGTGCAACACCAAAAGATATCATCTCTATACTAGAAGCTATGAAATCTGCTGGTGCAATTGCTGCTGATTTGGACATAATATAATGTTAGGTGTAAGTACAAATACTCAATTTTATAATGAGATACCAAAAATAGATGAAAAAAAGTCGTTTACAAAAGAGGAATCTGCAAAAGTAAGAGAAAAAACAGATGCTTTTGAATCATTAATAATTAAAATGTTGTTAGACAACTCTATGAAAGATGATAAAAATCTATTTTCATCTCAAAAAGATCCAGGCGACAAAATATATAAAAGTATGTATAGAGATGAATTATCTAAAGCAAGTGCTGGTAGTTTTGGATTTTCAGATATGCTTTATAACTACTTAGCAGATGGAAGATAGGTTATATATAATTAAGAGTTTAAAAAACCTTCATCTCTTCCCTAGTTCTAGCTAGGGAATATAGATAATAGACAAGTCAGGGTAACTGATATATGTATTCTCAATGTGGACATTGGGAATGAGATAAAATTAAATCAGACAAAATGACCTATTTAATTTTACTTAAAAAGTATCTAATATGCTCCAATAATATTTTTACAAATCAGGTATTGTCTTGATGGTTCATTTGCTGGAATATTGCCTATTCCAAATGTAAATGCAGAAAATATTTACAGTCTCTGATGGAAATACTTTTTGACATTTTTTACACATACCCACAATTATTTACCTC
>WFNF01000028.1 GCA_015488775.1 Helicobacteraceae bacterium | reverse complement strand
CAATATCTCCAAACTTAGAACTAAACTTTAAAGTATAAAATGTTGAAGTAATAATCTTTTTTTGATCAGAATTTACAGAGTAGTTTTCAAGCTCCCAGTATGTATTGTTTAGAGTAAAAACTTCTTCTTTATCGCTTTTTTGAGCTTCACAAGAGATAAAGTTTAAACTTACTAAAAAAATAAAAAAAAGTTTTTTCAATTAAAACTCTAAAACTTTGTTTATTGAATATCTCATATCTTCATCAAGTCCGTCCATTTTATCTACCATCCATCTCAAATAGCCACTATCTTCACTTGCTAACTCTTGAAGTGTTTTACCCTTATGTTTTCCAAATCTTAAAGGTTTTGAGTAAAAAACTGGTGTTTTTGTTAGCTCAACCATCTTTTCAACTGGGTTGTCTTGAGGATATAGTTCAGATACTTTTTCTCTTAATACACTTAAAAAAAGTTTTAAAACTAAAACATCACCAATAGCGTCATGTGCTTTGACAACTATATTAAGTTTAGATGCTTCTGCTTCCTCTTTTTTATAAAGTTCAAATTTATATCTAAAGTATTGTAATCTATGGTAATCTTCATCTGCAAAAACATGCTTAGATACTCTAAGTGTATCTATAAGTTTCATATTTAGATTAAATCCCTCTTTATTTAACATACCTATATCAAAAGGTGCATTGTGAATAATCATATAATTTGAACTTTCGTTTAAAACCTCTAATGTTTTATATGCATTTGTTTGAGTACAAGATGGTTTTCCCTCTAAAAGGTCTGGTGTTATGCCATGAACTTCCATTGCAGGTATTTTTATATCTACATCACAAGAGTTAAATTCATTATATACATCAACTTTTTTGCCATCTAAAACTATATAGCCAAGTTGTATAATTCTATCTTCATCTAAAGTACCAGTAGTTTCTGTATCTAATATGATATATTTTGATGCCATAGTAATATGTCCTGAAATTTTTTAAAATTATAACTTTATATATTTAAAATTTTTTGAGTTTTATCATTTTTAAGTAATTCAATATACATTTCATCTATATCTAATTTTAATGTGTCACTCTCTTTTTCTATGTAATTATGACAGTTACAAAAAGATAAAGCTCTCCAATATATATATTTACCCTTAAAATCAAAATTTTTAATTAGTACTGGTTCATTAATCTCTAAAAAAAGTTTTTTTATACAAAAGATAGATTCATTCACTGATTTATTGGGAAATAGGTTTATTATATTTTTAGCTTTTATCTCTAAATATGGTTCATCTTCTATATTATAAGTATTATATATTGCATTTACAAGTTTATAAGCATCATTTGATATACTAATGTTTGTAAAAAAATTGTTTTCTATGTTATTTATTTGCATAGTCATATAATAATCAAAAACATTTTAAAATAGGATTTATCTTGAAGGCTAATATACTACTACTATTACTTTTTAACACACTTATGGCAAATAATATTATTTTCAAACCTATTAACTTTGGTGAAGAAAGAGTTAAGCTAACAAAAGAATATATAAAAGAGCACTATGGTTTTGATGCTAAAGATATAAAAATAGTTCCAAAAATAATAATAATACATCATACTGCTATAGATAGTTTTGATGAATCATTTAAAAGATTTTATCCTCAAACACTTGGTGGTATGAGAAAAGATATATCTTCTGCTTCCTCATTAAATGTATCAGCTCATTTTTTAGTTAAGCCTGATGGGACTATATATCAGTTGATGCCTGAAACATATATGGCTAGACATGTAATTGGATTAAACTATTATGCTATCGGTATAGAAAATGTTGGTGGACAAGGTGATAAAGCAAATCTTACAGCAGAACAATTAAAGGCAAATATCTTTTTGATCAATCATCTCAAGTCAAGATATAAAACTATTGAGTATCTTGCAGGACATTATGAATACACTTGTTTTGAGGGTACTGAGCTGTTTTTAGAGTTAGACCATGATTATAGAACTAAAAAAACTGATCCATCAAGATGGTTTATGAATAAATTAAAAGAGCAAAATCCAGATCTTAAAAGGGCTAATTGTAAATGATAGATACAAGTTTTGAGTACCTTTTGCTTATATGTAGCATAAGTGTATTTATAGGCTTTTTAGAGTTTAAATTAAAACTTAAAGTTTTTAAATATTTGCCCGCAATTGTTCTTATATATATAATATTTATGATTATTGGCTCTAATGATTTGATTAGTTTTACTGATCAGATAAAAGATAATTATACAAACTTAAAAAACAACTTATTAAGTGCAATGCTTTTTCTTTTTATGTTACAAATAGACTTTAAATCTTTTTTCTCTTTGTCAAAAAAGATTTTATTATCTTACTTTTTTTCAGTAATAAGTATAGTTTTAGCATTTATAATTATGTTTACGATTTTTTCATACTCTAGTTCACAAATTGGTATATTTTCAACATTAGCTGCATCTTGGTTAGGTGGAAGTGCAAATATGATTGCTATAGCTTCAGCTTTAAAAGTTAGTGAAGAGGACTTAGGTATAGCACTTGTTATTGATACTATTAACTACTCATTATGGTTTACTTTTTTACTTTTTCTAAGTAAATATTCTAGTAAAATAAATAGATTTCTTGGTGCAAGTGAACAAACAAAAGTTTTAGAAAATATAGGATGTTCTTGTACTATAGGTGCTAAAAAGTACTATCTGTTTTTGGCTATATCTCTTGTTGTAGCTTTTTTTAGTGTTAGTGTATCTAAAATATTTATTATCTACTCATCATCAACATCTATGATATTAATAGCTACAACATTAGGGATAATTGGCTCTTTTACAAGATTAAAAACTATAAATGGCTCAAATGATTTAGCTACTAGTATGTTGTATATACTTATAGCACTTATTGCGTCTAAAGCGCATATAGAGAGTTTTTCAAATCTTTATGTTTATGTGTTTGCTGGTTTTGTAGTTTTACTTATTCATGCTTTTATAATGTTTACTCTAGCTAAGATATTTAAACTAGATATGTTTAGCATAGGTGTTAGTTCACTAGCAAACATAGGCGGCATAGCATCTGCACCAATATTGGCTTCAACATACAATAAAGCACTTATCCCTTTTGGAGTTGTATTAGCCCTTATGGGTTATTTGGTTGGAACTTTTGTTGCATTGTTTTTAGCTTATATTTTAAAGGTGTTGTTTTGAAAATTACGGCTTATAAACTTAGTTCTTATAAGATAGCATTAGAGAAGCCTTTTATAACTGCTTTGAGAACTGTTAGGTACGCATACATCATAAGATTAAGTATCTATAGTGGTAATAAAACTTATTTTGGTGAAACAACTCCAACAAAAGCTATAACTCTTGAAGATAAAATCTCTATATATAAAGATATAAATATTTTAATGAAAAAAGTTATGAGATATAAAACACTTTCTAAACAGTTAGATATCTTACACAATACTTTAAAAAACTCCACATCTGCAACTAGCGCTATAGATATGGCTTTAATTCAGAGCAAATATATATCTACAAAAATAAAAACAGCTGTTACTATCTCTTTAAATGAACCATATCAGATGTTAGAAGATGCTCATGAATACTACGAAAAAGCTTATGATATTTTAAAAATTAAAGTTGGTAAAGATGATGGTAAAGATGGTGAACGTATAAGTCTTATAGCTGAAAATTTGCCAGATTGTACAATTTTAGTAGATGCAAATCAGGCTTGGAGTAAAGAGCAATCTTTGAAAATTATTGAAAATCTAGATTATAAAAATATAAAACTCATAGAACAACCAGTCAAAAAAGAGTTTTATAAAGATCTGTTATATATATCTAAAGTATCTAAGATACCAATTTTGGCAGATGAGAGTGCTTTTAATCTTGATGAGGTAAAATCTTTGATCAAAGATAATCCACATATGCTTATAAATATAAAGCTTATGAAATGTGGTGGTGTTAGTAAGGCTATAGAGATACTTGAGTTTTGTAGAAGTCAAAATGTTAAGTGTATGTTTGGATCTATGATTGAGGGTGAAGTTAGTATATCTGAAGCTATAAAGTTATGTGCCAATTATGCAGATGTTATAGAGTATATTGATTTAGACTCACCATTGTTATATTCAAAAAATTACAAACTACAAATTATAAAAATTGATAAAAATATTATAAGTCTATAATATTATATTTTATTTTGTATTTTTATATTTGTAGCTTCAAATAGCTCTTGAGCCTTTTTAACCATTGGTTCCTCTAAAATATCTTTTGCATTAAACTCTTTGACACTTAAATCATTGTTTGAACATCCTGTTACACAAGAACCATCTGCTGTTTCTACATTTTCTATGGTTGAGCCACTTTGTTGTATCTCTTGTGTGTTTATATCTTGAGAATAGTTTAATGACTTACTTATCTCTTGAGGTTCTTTGAAATCACTTTGTATATTGGCAACTAATATATCATCATCGTAATTTTTTTTTTCTTCTTCTACAACTTGTGTTTTTTTCTCTGCTATAACTTTTTTAATTTTTGTTTCAAACCCAAATATATCTTTTATAAAGGTGTTTATAACTGAGTATCCATGTCTAAGTTCATCTTTACAAAGTTCACTAGGTTCACTTTCCCAATAAATTGTAGAGTCTTCATACTTTTTAAAGTTAATGCTACGCTCAAAACATTCAGCAAGTTTTGCATCTCTATCTTTAATTTTTATGATGAGCTTTTCAAACTTATCTATGTTTTCAATCTTTTTAGTGCTTGGTGCTGCTGTCTTTACTTGAGGTTTAACATTTACAGGTTCTAGTTTAGGTTGAGGTGAAACTATTGGAGTGGCTTTTGGTGTTTCTATACTAGGAACTGTATTAATCTTAACACTTGTTGATGATGCTACACTATCTTCAAGCGAATGTATCATATCATCAAGGTCTTTTATCTTTAGTGCTTCTATCATCTTAAAAAATACTATACTTAAAACAAAAGAGTTATCAGCATTTAAAAATATAAGAGTTTTTGATTCACTTAAAATTCTAAAAAATCTTTCTATAACTAAGATAGGGTATTTTTTGTCATTATTGTAAAGTTTGTCTTTTAAAAAAGCTATAAGTTCATCTATAATCATTGATGCTTCGTATGAATCTAGCTCTTTTATGTAACTTATAAGGGTGTTTGTATCTTTAGCAAATATAGTAGTAAAAAGATTTTCTAAAAAATCTGGATCAACTAAACCTAACATATTTGTAACAGTTGAAGCATCTAAAATAGATTTTGAGTAGATAATAGCTTGATCAAGAAGTGTTAATGTATCTCTTAAACTTCCACCCCCAGATCTTGCTAAGATATCTAAAGCTTCACTTTCAAACTCTATATTTTCTTTGTTTAAAATATGTGCAAGATGGGAGGTTACATCAGTATCACTAATACGTTTAAATCTAAAATGTTGAGTACGACTTAAAATGGTTGCAGGAAGTTTTAGTGGATCAGTTGTTGCTAAGATAAACTTAACATAGGGTGGTGGTTCTTCGAGTGTTTTTAAAAGAGCATTAAAAGCTTCTTTTGTAAGCATATGTACTTCATCTATAATAAAAACTTTAAATCTAGCGCTTGATGGTTTGTACTTTGTATGTTCAATAAGATCACGAATATCATCAATCTTTCTTGATGATGCAGCATCCATCTCTATTATATCCATATGTTTTGATGTTGATGCCATTACACAATTTGTACAAACTTCACATGGATTAGATGTTGGACCCTTATCGCAAAGTAAAGATTTAGCAAATATTCTAGCTGTGGATGTTTTACCACTACCTCTTAAACCTGAAAAAAGGTAAGCGTGTGAGAGTCTGGAGCTGTCAAGGGCTAAAGATAAAGTTGTTCTAATACTATCTTGACCGATTAACTCAGTAAAATTTTTTGGTCTGTATTTTAATGCTAAAACTTCTGAACTCAAAGTGTATCTCCACTGTAATTATAGTTTGTAGTTTATCTCATATATACTTTTAAGATTATAAATATGACAAATAGCAAATTCATCGTGAATTGTATTTTTAGATAAAAATGTGTAAAAAAGATTAATGATTTGTCGATATTAGAGTATTAATCACGATTTTGAAATAATTTAAGTCAAACTTAAAAGCAAAATAGTGTATAATGAAGTTTAGTCTATTTTTGTTGCAAGCGCAATAAGTAAAAATGGAAGATAATCAGGAATGTTAAATATTTAAAGGTAGAAAAATGAAATACAGTTTTTTTAATAAAATGTTCTTCGCAGCAATAGCTACGATGTTTTTAATGGCGGCTTGTTCTAGTAACCCAGATTCGGTTGATAATACAAAGCCAGATGTGAATGTAACAAAACCACCAGTAGTTCCACCTACACCTATTCCAGATACAAATAGTAGTACGGTAAAAAGTGATATAACAACTTTAAGATACTTTGGTGATCCTATAGTTGTAACTACTAGAAATGACTCTTTTACTATACAAGTAAGAGCGTTTGACTCTTTTAATGCACCAGTTGAAACTGGAAGAATTAAAGTGTTCTATCCTCAAGAAAATACAGAGTTTGATATAGGTACTATTGCTCCTCAATCAGCTAAGGACATAGAGAAGGGTATAGCAACTTTTCAATATAAAGCACCACAAAATGTTGCTTTAGCTCAAAGTAAAGCAAAAAATTCGCAAGTTACTTTTTTGTTTAGTGATGAAAGTAATGGTAGTAGATACATAGACATCCCTGTAGTGTTTAAACCCTCAACAGCAAAAGTGCCAGACTTAGAAAAATACGCTATTGATTTAGTGCTAGATGATCAAAAAGGTCTTGATTTAGATGCTGCTACACCTTTTAATATTGTAGTAAAAGAGAGTAAGTCAGGTGCTATTATAGATAGTAAAAGAATCAAGAGTATAAAAATAGAATCTTTAAGAACTAACTATGCTCAGCTTATTTTAGGTACTGATGGAACTAAATCTGAAAAGGATTCTTTAACTTTTGGTGCAGGTAAAAACAATGTAAGCTCTTTTGTGAGTACAAAGAAGATATCTGGTTTAGCTATGTTTAAAATAACTGCTGTTTTCACTGATGCTTTAGGCAATACACTTACAGATGTTGAGACTAAAAGTGTAACAGTATTTTCAGGTCCTCCAACTGCAACCTCTATCTATAAACTAGGCAGTGAACATGATCTTGAAAAAGGGCAGTTTATAGATCATCTTGCTTTACAAGTTACTGATAAATACAATAACCCAGTAACACCATTAAGATACCCATCACAATTTAATGTGAACTCTGTTGCAGGACCTGCTCATGATGCTAAGTACCCTTCAACAGGAATTATTGGGGATCCTGCTGATCAAAACCTATGGCCAAGACGTGATGGAAATGGTAGCTCTTATGGACGTGGAGATTTTGGATTGCTTTATGATTTAGTTGGTGGTGGTAAAATAAGTTCTGATGGAACAAAAATAACTTTTACAGATACAAGTGGTGAACACGACTTTAGTGATGTAAATATTAATGATGATCATTTGATTATATTTGGTCGTAATGATGTTCACAAAGAGTTTTCATTTGGAGCATTTGGAACTTGGGAAATTGCATCAGCTACTGCTACTACACTAACACTGGTTGGCGACGCTGCAGCATTTAAGAAACTTGGAACTCTTGCTCCTGGTAGTTTTGATAATCTACATTTTGTTGTAGGTCATAACTTTAGATCTAAAAAAACTTGTGAAAATAATGAAGTTAGTACCTTAAGAACAGAACCAAAAGATGGTATAACAAAGTTAAATGTTAACGGTGTTGGCTATATAGATGTTAGTTATGACTATCCTCTTGTTGGTGCTGATGTATTTGTTGGAGCTAATATTGTTGGTATGGATAATAAAACAGATGAACTTATTAGAATTGGTGCAGGTTATAAACGCTTTTTAAGTGGTGTTGGGATTAAAGAAACAGCAGAACTTAAATTTACAGCTTATCCTGGTAGATATTATGTTCGTAATGCTATAGGTGTTGATATCTTAGAAACTGGTTATGTTATGTATTATGGTTATGCTGGGGTAGTAAGTGTAGGTGACGGTTATGCATATACATTCAATAAAAATGCTTATAATGATACTAATACTTCAGATTATGCTGGTATCGCTGCAACTGTGTATGAACCATCAGGTTTAACTGATTGTAATAATGCATTAGATCTAATGGTTAATATAGTTACAGATGATCCAACTAAACCAGGTACAGTTACTATTACAGTGCCAAGCAGATTTGGTTCAGAACTTAGATAAGGAAAATAAATGAAAAAATTAGTAAAAAGTTTAGCAGTTATATCAACTGCATTAACAATCTCTTTAGCTGCTGATCAAAGTAGTACAAGTTATAATGAAAATTGGGGCGTAAAGTCAGTTATAGGTTTTGAAGGTGCTTTTGGAAAATCCCAAACAGAGATTTCTGGTCAAAATATTATAGATACAGTTCCTAAATCTGCTGGTATTAAAATTGGTGCTGAAGGGCAAGAGTATAGAATTTTATTAAATACTAGATATTATTTTATGGAAAAAACTGAACTTGCTTTGAGTGCTGGAGCTACTGTACAATACCTGTTTAGATACGCAGACTGGGGTAACCTATTTTTAGGTGTTGAAGCTGGTGGGGCTACTTTTAGATTTCGCTATTCACCATCAACTGGGGGAGAAGAAACTGCTGAAACTGGTTTTCAAATGTATTATGGTGGTAATGCAGGTTTAAACTTTGATATTGGAGATACCTTTGGCCTTGAGCTAGGTGGAAGATATATGGCTATGGACAGTAGTATCACTAATAATGGCAGTACAATTAAAGTTCCATACATCACACAAGGTTATGCAAGTATATTGTTCAAATATGTAATGGACTAGCATGAAATATTTTTTAAGTTTTTTACTACTTATAAATATTTTAAATGCAGATAAAGTAAAAGTTAAAACCATCGCCTGTTCATCTATAGAGCTGTTAAAAGGCTCTTATGATGTGTCAGATGATTATGTTAAATTAAATCTTTACTCTATGCAATACTCATGTATTATTTTAGATGTTCAAGATAAAATCACTTCATACCCAAACGATCCAGAGTCGTGTGCAAATTTTGTTAAGGTTCTTGCTTTGAAAGATGGTAATAACTATTTTGTAAATAGACGAGCGATATATATAGAGAAGTATGATAGTGAGAACTCGGTTAAGTTTTAATTACTCTAAAAGAGTGATTTCTAATAAAAGAAATCATCCTCTTGAGTTTGTTCTTGCTTAACTGCTTTATAAGTTTGGCTAGAAGTTGATTTATAGTGTGATGTATGTAATTCACTTGAACCAAACCATATGTTTAATCCTATTCTAAAACTTGGTCCTGTAAATGTAAGATTATTAGTATTTGTTGTCCATCTTTTTGTGTAATCTATACCAGCTTGCAACTCTATCAAATCTGCTATAGTGTATCCTATCCCAACTCCACCATATAAACCTAGTGTTCCATCATAGTCCACAGAAGTGTTTGAAGACGTGTTTAGATTAGAATTATAGTTTAATATTCCATAAGATACACCAATTTGGAAGTATGGATGAAAGTGTGGAACTGAATTAATATCAAAACCACGTCTAACGTAATATCCCAATTCACTAAGTGTAGCTAAGCCAATGTTGTCAGAAGAGTATGTTATACCCATACTTGTATCATCAGTGTATCCAGAACCTAATATAAATCTGCCAGGCGAGTAACTTGTTTCATTATTTACCTCTAGATTGGTGATTTGATTTGTGTAGTTTGCTGTTAAACTATCACTCATGTATTCAAGACCAACAAATAAATCTGCATTTGCACTTTGAGCTAGTGTAAGTAATGCAACAGATGATAAAAGTATTTTTTTCATTCAAACTATCCTTAAATTAATTATATGGTATTATATATAATATTTAATGAAGATAAGATAAGGGCATCACTAATAGTAATGTTTTTCTCTTTGATCAAAGTTTTTAAATATATCTTGTGACTTTATAGCTTGTGAAATAAAGAATCCTTGTATATAGTCTATATCAAGTGATGCAATGTATTTAGCGTGTTCTAGGCTTTCTACACCTTCTGCTACTACACTTTTGCCCATGGTATGTGCTAGTGTAGTCATAGCTTCTACTATATGCTTATTTTCATTTGTTTCAAATAGATTAATTATAAATGATTTATCTATTTTAATTGTATCTATTGGAAGTTTTGCCAAGTATTCAAAAGATGAGTAGCCAGTTCCAAAGTCATCTAAAGCAGTTGTTACACCTAATTCTTGTAATATTTTAAGCTCTTTAGTTGCAATATCAATATTATCCATGATTATTGATTCTGTTAGTTCTACTTTTACATTCTTTGGATTTACATCATTATCTTTGAGACATTTTAAAAATTTTTCAGCAAAATACTCCTCTTGAAATTGTCTTGCTGAGACGTTA
This sequence comes from Helicobacteraceae bacterium, assembly GCA_015488775.1. GTDB lineage: Bacteria > Campylobacterota > Campylobacteria > Campylobacterales > Sulfurimonadaceae > WFNF01. Next base: position 32,776 of record WFNF01000028.1, on the reverse strand, counting down.
ACTGCAACAAAATATTTATTTTCACTTATTGAGTTGATTTTTTTATTAAAAATACACGATTTTTCTAAAACAAATTTTGAAATATCTAAAATATCACCTGAAGACTCAGCAACAGGTATAAATTGTTCTGGGGATATAAAACCATATTTTGGATGATTTAACCTTAGTAGAGATTCAAATCCATTAATAATCAATGTTTTTGAATTAACAAGTGGTTGAAAGTAAAGTTCAAAATATGAGTTACTTAGTGCTTCTTTTACAATGTTTTCTAAATGTATAAACTCTTCAACTTGATCATCCATTTTTTTGGTGTAAAATTTATATTGATTCTTTCCAGCTTTTTTTGCTTCATACATAGCTGTATCTGCATTTTTCAGTAGGTTAGAACTACTACTTGCATCTTTAGGATAAATAGATATTCCTACAGAACAAGATATAAAAAACGAATGTTCACTTACAATAAATGGCTCTTGCATAGATTTAATAATTAAATTTGTATCTTTTTTTATATCTACATCATTTTGTATATTTTTTATGATTATTATAAACTCATCTCCACCAAAGCGTGAACATATGACATTTGAACTGAGGGTATCTAAAAGTCTAGTTGCCACACTTTTTAAAACTTCATCTCCAACTTCATGACCTAATGAGTCGTTTATATACTTAAAGTTATCTAAGTCTAAAAATAGTACTGCAAAACTATGTTTTATTGTTGAAGAACTTTTAAGTTGTTTATTTATCTCTTGTGTAAGATAAGCTCTATTTGGTAGAGATGTTAATATATCATGATATGCTAAATATTCAATTTTATCTTGAGATTTTTTATTTTGAGTTATATCGTAGGATACACCAATATATATACCAAGATTTTTTTTGTAGATTATTCTATTATTTAGCCATTTTATAGTTCCATCATAAGATTTTATACGAAAATCCATACTATTTGTTGCATTTTCATCTAAATTTTGAAAAAAGTTCATTACTTTCTCTTGATCATCAACATATATCATCTCTTGCCAAAGTGATGAGTCCGACATAAAGTTTGATACTTCAACGCCAAATATAGGCTCTACTGCCTTAGATACATACTGAATACTCATATCTTTATCATCTATGTACCATATAATCTCATTGATGGCATTTAAAACTTCATTTAGTTGAGATTGTGCACTAACAAGCTCTTCCTCTTTTGTACTAAGTATAGATTTTAATTTATAGCTTAAAGATTCAGCTTCAAGAGAATCTCTTTCAAGTTTATCATTGATTAAATCTATCTCACTAATATTTCGTAGATTAACAAATAAAAAATCTTCGTTGTTTGAACAAATCAATTTTACATTTTTAAGAAGTGTAACTTTTTCATTTGTATATTTTAAAAAAGATGTTTTTTTATCTTTAGAATAACCTAGCTCCTCTATATCCTTCATGCAAGACTCAAACACATAATCTTGATCAATGAATTTTAGAAGATTTTCATTGATTATCTCCTCTTTTGAATATTCCATTAATTTTATAAAAGCATCATTTACATGTAAAATTATGCCAAGTTTATTTAGTATGAGTATAGGTTCTGGAAAATTATCCAATAAGTCTTCGTAATTTAAAGTTTTCAATATATCTATCATTTCACTATAATACTAAAAAAAAATATAAAAAGGCTTATAAATTTGAAATGCTACTGTGATACAGAAAAATCTTATAAAGAGTGTTGTGAACCATATCTTAATAAAAATAAATTAGCTAAAGATGCTCTTACCCTTATGCGCTCAAGATATAGCGCATACTGTTCGAATAACTTTATATATCTACAAGATACTATAGTTGAAGAAAATTGTTTTGAGGAGGATGTGGAACTTTTATATGAACACTCTAAAAACACTCAATGGCTGAAACTTGAGGTTGTTACAAAAAGTAATAATCAAGTTGAGTTTAAAGCTTACTATAAAGATAATGAAAAGATGATGTTACACCATGAGATATCTAATTTTATTTTTTTTAAAGATAGATGGTTATATGTTGATGGAGAGATTTTAAAAACTAAGATAGCAAGAAATGAAAAATGTGCTTGTGGAAGTGGAAAAAAATATAAATCATGTTGTGCTAAGAAGTAAAATACTTCTTAGTTTGGTGTTGGATCTTCACTAAAGGTGTAGAACATACCAGTGTTAGTCTCTTTTCCACCTATCTCTAGATGTGGTCTAATTCTATCTTTAGTATCAATTCCATCTTGTGTTGAATTTGATTGATAGATATTTACACATTGTCCAAAATTATTACCTTCTCCAGATTGTCTTGAATATACATACATATCTGAGCTTGGTTTTGTTTGGTATATATTAAAAGTGTCATTGTTTTTATCTATCTTATAGATATACACAAGACCATTATTATCGTTTAGACTAAATACATCACTGTTTGGTGAACCAACTGCTAAGAAATTTTTCTCTAGTGATATATCGTAACCAAAACTATCTCCCTCATAAAACCCTGATAGTTTTTCTACAAACTTTATGTCAAAATATTTTCTATATGTTCTATTTGTATCACTTGGGTAGAAGCTGTCTGAATTGTCATATTTATATATATATATTGCACCTGTATTATTTGCATTAGTTGGAGCATTAATATATATATATTTTGAGTCCATAACAATTTTTGTTTTACCAAAATCTTGAGTTAAATAAGTTTGATTTGTATCACGAACAGTTGTTTTATTTGATTCATTACCATCTTGATATAAAAAAGATACATTCTGATCAGTTGAGTTGAAATCACCTAGCTTTTTTAAACTTTCATTTAGTATCTCAAATATTGAGATTGTACCGTTTTTAGGATCACTTGCAACTGCTATATTGTTGTATATAGCTACTGCACTACCAAGGTTTCCATTTAACTTACTTGAGTTAAACTCTACTAACTCATCAATTCTATCTATATTTGTATTTGTATCTTTGTAGTGTTTTAAAAGATCTATTTTTCCACTACCATTAAAATCAGGAGATCCAACAACAATATATCCATTACCATTTACATCTAATGATGTTCCAAAATGAGCACCTTTTTTAGCTGTTATACCTGAAGCCTCACTTACAAAACCTAACTTTCCATCTGTATGTATTTTATACATAAAAATTGCACCAGGATCGTCTGTTGATGTCTCTGTAGAACCATTGGCTGTACCCTTATCATCATTTGGCACACCAACATATAAATAAGCATCTTTTGCCATTAAAGTTTTACCATATAGATCTCCAACATCAACTGAATTTTCATGATAATCCTCAACAAATTGAGCTGAAAACTCTTTAGATCTATCATATACATAAATTTGACCTTTAGAAATAGCACCACCATCTTGTGCGATATAAACAAAATTCTTATATCTAGCAATATCGCTTGTATCTCCTCCAGAAAGTTTTTTTGGTTCATATTTGAAAAAATCTAGATCTTTTATAGTTACGTTAAGCTCATAATCAAAACTTTTTTGAGTGTCTAGATTTGTTATAGTTAGACTAAATGGGTGTAAAGAGACATTACTTATGTTACCAGTGCCATTATTAGCATCTAGATTATATATACTTGTTACTCCACTTAAAGTTGGATTCTCAAAATCTAGATATGGATTATTTAAGCTAGGATCAACTCTAAGCTTATTACCATCACTTAGTATTAGCTTATTATTGTTATCTGTAATATTTATCTCATATCTACCAGTACTATACAAATCACTTGGTAAAAACTCTTTAAAAACCCTATCTATATCATCTTCCCAATATTGATAATGTTTATTTGCAATGTTTAAGATGTATGGAGTCTCCTTAGCCTTAGCATCATAAACAAACACAGAGCCAGATTCAGCTGTTACAGAGTTATAATTTGGCGCACTTACAACTATATTTGATGCATCTATAGCTACTGCATGTCCAAAATCTGGATTTGGAGTGCCACTTAGTTGTGTATATGGTGTAGTTAATTTTGAGATAAATTCACTTGTGTTAGAGTCTGGTGAAACTCTATATATATATGCACTGTTTTCTAACTTAGAACCTATGATAAAATAATCTCTATTAAAATCAACATCACTTCCAAAATATGCATCTTGTTGAGGGTTGTTAGAGTGAAGGGTTGCGACTAGATTTACAGAGTTATTTTTAACATTAAACACATAAGCTGCTCCAGCTCCACTCATACCATTTACTGTTTTATTAGGTGCGCCAACTATTATGCGATCTGCGTATGTAGCAACACTGTATCCAAAATGATCATCCCCCGTTGTTGCATTTTCATCGCCAGTTGCAACAAAATGTTTAATCAAACTAAAGTTATTAGCTACATCATATATATAAACTGAACCACTTTGTGCTCCAACATCATTTTTACTATGCTCTGGTGCACCAACAACCAAATATTTTTCACTTAAAGCTACACTAGCCCCAAAATGATCACCATCTAATGCTGATATTGGGTTGATTATATTTGTTATGTTCTTATCTTTGTAATTATAAATATACACTTTACCTGTTCTTTTACTAGGGTCTGTGTCATAAGCATCAGATGCTCCTATGGCTACAAACTTACTAGATATTGCTATGCTTTCGCCTAGACTATCGTTTGTATCGTTTATATCTAATATAGTTTGATTTGTTAATGTTTTTGTATTATTGTCCCAATCGTATAAAGCTATATACCCTTGTTTAGTATTATTTGCTTTTATGTCTGGATTTTCCATCTTAACTTTCGCCCCAATAGCTACTTTGTTATGATATACATCTATAGAGTGACCAAAAGATATATTGTTTTCACTTCCATGTAGAGCATAAAGTTTTTTTACACTTCCATCATCTTGTTTCTCAAAAACATTAACATAACCAACACTTTTTGAATCAGTTTGTGTACCCACAAAAATTAAATCACCCTCTATAGCTATATCTTCACCAAGATGATCATGAGCATATCTTGTGTGTGAATAAAAATAGTGTTTTTGTCTTACATCAATGCGAGCTATATTTTTAGGTTCAAATATTTCAGTTATATATGTAGTAACATTTGCTTCTAAACTTGAACCAGCATCATTTGTAGCTATAACATTGAACTTTTTAATATTATTTAATGCGTTATTTGAATCAAAAAGAAGCTCTTTTGTAAAATATATTTCACCTGAACTATTTATGCCAAAAGCATTTGAAGTGTCATTTTTGATTTGATATCCATTTATTTGTGAATCACCATATTGTAAAATATTCACTTTTCCCAAAATAGTACCTATAGCTGTACTCTCTTTTGCATATAGTTTTAAATTTTCTATACTTGGTTTAACATCAGCAATATCTTTTACATTGATGGTTATATAAGCTGGTGATGATGACTGAGTAGCTGTTATTGCTTTTACATAAAAACGGTAGCGATTTTTAGCTTCATAGTCAAAACTTATATTTGAGCTTAACATACCATCTTTTGATATATTAAAATCTACAGCTTCTTCACCAGATATCTCATAAGCTATAATAGTCTCTTCACTTAATTTTGCAATAACTTTTCCAATATTAAAAGGTGGAGTTAAATTTTCACTAACATCAAAAAGGCTTGGACCCATATTTGGTTTTTGTGGATTATATTTATTTATATTGATAGTTAAATTTTTAGATATTGAGTTTCCAATATTATTTGTAGCAATAAAAGTAAGATTATAAGTGCTAACACTTGAATAACTTTGTAAATTTTTTACTAAAGTTATATCACCATTACTATCTGCACTAAATATATAACTATAGGTTCCAGAGATTGTATATGATGTTATTGGTGAAGATCCTCTTGTATTGATTTTAAGTGTACCAATATACGTTCCAATAGGTGCTTTTTCAGCTACATCATTTATAACAGTATCTAAAGTAACTGGCACATCACTTTGTACAGTTTGTTTTACTCGTATTAAAAGTGGTATCTCATTTGATTCACCATCATTATTAACAGCTTTAACTTTTAAATTAAATTCATTTTGATTAATATTAAGTAGTGGTACATTTGCATTAAAAATAATTTCACCATCATTATTAATTAAAAAGTAAAAACTTCCAGTGCCACTAAGTATGAATTTATTAATAAAATTATCACCATTTTTGGATAAACGTATTTTACCAAGAATAGTACCCTTTTGAGTATCTTCTAATATTTCTATAGGAGCAATATTTGATATAACTGGTAAATTAACGCTTGGAATTGTATCGTCTATAATAACTTTCGTTTTGTTTTCATCTACTACAATCTTTGTTGTATTATCATCATTAACTTCATTGGTATTGCTAGTTAGCTTTATACTATTGTCACCACCACATCCATCTAGCAGAAATAAAACTAAAAATGGTAATAATATATATTTTAAGTTTTTCATAAAAATCCTTTTTGACATATTTAAAGTTAATTTAACTTAAAAGTCTAATGGTTTTATTATAACTTTTTAAGTCTAATAAACATATAAAATTATATTTTTGTAATATTACTCTCTATAAAAAAACTTTGAAATACATATAAAGAAAAAGCAAAAGAAGTTCATTAAACTTTTTTTTGTATAATGCCAAGTTCAATAGATTTATAAATTAAATATAAAGAAGAATTATGATCAATAAAAAATATCTTACACTTGGTTTTTTCAGTGCTGTTATAGCAGTAGGGCTTATTTTACAGCCAGATTTGATGGCAAAAGACAAGCCGTCGGATGCCCCTACAACAGAAGCTTCACGCTTGCAGTCATTAGCTAAATTTACTAAAGTTTTAAGCATAGTTGAAAGATACAATGTTGATAAACTAGGTGTAGAAGAGTTGATGGATAAAGCTTTACAAGGTTTAATGGGTAACTTAGATGCACACTCATCATTTTTAAACAAAAAGAATTTTGATTCACTAAAGGTTCAAACTAAAGGTGAATTTGGTGGTTTAGGTATAACTGTTGGTATTAGAGATGGTGCTTTAACTGTTATATCTCCAATTGAAGGTACTCCAGCAGATAAAGCTGGTATGAAAGCTGGAGATATTATCCTAAAAATTAATGATAAATCTACACTTAGTATGACTATTGATGACGCTGTTAGTATTATGAGAGGTAAGCCTAAAACTGCTATTGATTTAACTATAGTTAGAAAGGGTGAAAGAAAACCTTTAGCTATTCATATCATAAGAGATATAATCAAAATTGATTCTGTTTATGCTAAGCAAATTGGTGATAATATTTTATATATTAGAGTAACATCTTTTGATCAGAAAGTTACTAAAGATGTTAGACGTGAAATTAAAAAACATATGGGCCATGATACTGGAATTATTTTAGATTTAAGAAATAATCCTGGTGGTTTACTTGATCAAGCTGTTGGTTTAGTTGATTTATTTGTTGATGATGGTGTTATTGTTTCACAAAAAGGGCGTAATAAAAGTGATGATAAATCTTATAACGCAAGTTCATCTAAAACTGTAACGGACGTCCCATTAGTTGTATTGGTTAATGAGGGTAGTGCAAGTGCTAGTGAAATTGTTAGTGGTGCACTTCAAGATCATAAACGTGGTGTAATTGTTGGTGAAAAGACTTTTGGTAAGGGTAGTGTACAAGTGATTTTACCGATTACAGATACTGAAGCTATTAAACTTACCATTGCAAGATATTATTTACCAAGTGGTAGAACTATACAAGCTGTTGGAGTTGTGCCAGATATAAAAGTACAATCAGGATCAATTAAAATTGTTGAAAATGAATTTGCTATAAAAGAAGCTGATCTTAAAAAACATTTAGAGTCTGAATTAGAAAAAGTTTCTGATAATAAAGATAAAAAAATTAAAAAAGATGAAGATAAAGATAAAGATGAAAAAATCATTACTCAACAGCAATTAAATAAAGATATACAATTAAAAGAGGGTGTTGATATTATAAAAGCACTTATCATAGTTAAAGGAAAATAATAGATGCAAAAAAAAGAGTTATTGTATGAAGGTAAAGCAAAAAGACTTTACCTTACAGAAGATGAAAATTTAGTTATATCTGAGTTTAAAGATGATTTGACAGCATTTAATGGTGAAAAAAAATCTAGTGAGGCAGGTAAAGGTGCTTTAAATAATAAAATTTCAACTGAGTTGTTTAAGCTTCTTGATTCTAAGGGTATTCCTACTCACTTTGTGGAGATGTTAGATGACAACAATATGTTGCATAAAAAAGCTGATGTAATCTTAATAGAAGTTATTGTGAGAAATATTGCTACTGGATCTTTGAGTAGAAATTTAGGCATTGAAGATGGAAAAGTTCTACCATTTACTTTAGTGGAATTTGATTACAAAGATGATGCACTTGGTGATCCAAAACTAAATGATCAACATGCTCTAATTTTAGGTTTAGTTGAATACCAAGACGAGTTGGATAAACTTCGTCGTATGGCTAGACAAATTAATGATATTTTAAAACCGTACTTTGCACAAAAAGGTTTAAATCTTGTAGATTTTAAACTAGAATTTGGTAAAGATAAAGATAATAATATTATTTTAATAGATGAGATCTCTCCAGATAACTGCCGTTTTTGGGATATGGAAAGTGGTGAAAAACTAGATAAAGATAGATTTCGTCAAGGTCTAGGTGGCTTAAAAGTTGCATATGAACAAGTATTAGAAAGAATTTTAAAAAAATAAGGATAAACTATGACTGCTATAGTAAATATTTCACTAAAAAAGGGAGTTTTAGACTCTCAAGGTAAGGCTGTTCATCATGCATTAGACTCTTTACATTTTGAGGGTGTTGAAGATGTTCGTATTGGTAAACAAATAGTTTTAGAACTTAACTCTAATGATGAAAAATCTGCAAGAGAAGAAGTTAAAAAAATGTGTGAAGAACTTTTGGCTAACACGGTAATAGAAGATTATGTTATTGAGTTAGTAAAATGAAAGTAGCAGTTGTTCAATTTCCTGGAACTAACTGTGAGCATGATACAACTCATGCATTTGAATCTTTAGGTGCAAAAACTACAATATTATGGCATAAAGAGACTTCTATCCCTGAGGACACTGACCTAGTTGTTATTGCTGGTGGTTTTTCATATGGCGATTATCTAAGATCTGGTGCAATTGCTACTTATTCACCAATTATGAAGGCCGTTAAAGAGTTCGCATCTAATGGTAATAATGTTTTAGGTATCTGTAACGGTTTTCAAGTTTTAACTGAATCTGGCTTATTACCAGGTGCTTTAAAAAGAAATGAACATTTGCATTTTATTTCTAAACATCATAAGTTAGGTGTTGTTTCAAATAAAAATGATTTTTTAGCTAAATGTGAGAATTATGAGGTGTTAAATATCCCTATTGCTCATCATGATGGAAATTTTTATATTGATAACGATGGCTTAAAAGATCTTTATGATAATGATCAGGTATTGTTAAAATATACAGATGATAATGGTGAAATCTCTAATCCCAATGGTTCGGTAGACTCTATTGCTGGTATTTGTAATAAAGAAAAAAATGTTTTTGGTCTTATGCCTCATCCTGAACGTGCTATGGAATCTATACTTGGAAGTTCTGATGGTAAAAAGATGTTAGAAGCTTTTTTTAAATAGATGAATAAACATTTTTTTGCTTTACTAGCATCTATTTTCTTAAGTTTTACTGCCTTAGCTCAAAATGTAATCTACATAAGCTATGAAGATGTGCCAGATAGAGTTACATCTTCACAAATATTTTCTGTAACTTATAAAGTTCTAATCACTGAGGCTGAGTACGATACAATTGATTATTCTTTTGCTAAAAATAAATCAGTGGGTTTGTTAAATAACGAACCACACATACGTCATGACTCAGGATTTGAGTATGATACTTTTTATTTTTATGTTAAAGGTTATAGGGTTACTATACCTTCTTTAAGTATTACTATTACTAATAATGATGAAAATTTTACAAAAAAAATAAAAAATAAAAAAATAAAAACTACAAGTCTAAATCCAAATAAAAAATATTCACATATTGTTGCAAACAATTTTGTAGTAGATGAATATTCTACTAAACATTATGATGATAAAAATAATATATTGGTTTTTAAAGGAAAGATAACTTACTCTATGTGTAAGAATCTAAAATTTAATGATATAGATAAACAAGGTTTTGAATCATATAAAAGAGATGGCTTTAACGCAAATATTACGTACTATTTGATTTTAGATAAAGAAATTGAAATTTTTAAATTTAATTATTTCAACATTAAGAAATCAGAATATGTAGATATTAATATACCTATAGTTTTGGACGATGACAAAGTTGTAACTCAGGTTGATTTAAAACCTAAAGAAAAAAGCCATGATACTACGAAGATGCTTATAGTTGGTGTATCTTTATTACTTTTAATAATGTTGGTTATATATTCAAGAAGGTATTATCTTATAGTTCTTGCTATATTTCCTATAATATATTTAGTTTATATGTTTATGCCACAAGAAGAAATTTGTGTTAAGAAAAATTCTAAAATTCTACTTTTACCAATGAAAAATTCAACTATATTCAGGGTTCTTGATAGAAAACAAATGTTTTTAGTTGAGGGTGAAATTGAAAATTATAAAAAAATTAAAATTGAAAATGAAAAGGTGGGATGGATCAATAATGAAGATTTATGCATTTATTAAATGGGCTTATGCAACTATAATATATTTTGTTTTAACATCTATATATATAGTTATATTTTACTTTTTACCTAAACCTTGGGCTATAAAATCTATTTCATACTTTTATCATAGATTGATTATGTATAGAGTTAGGAAAACTGGTAAGGTAAAAAAGGATACTCAAATGCTTTTAATAAACCATGAAAGTGATTTGGATGTTAGTTCTATTGAGATGATTACTACAAGAAATCTTGCTTGGGTTGCAAAAAAAGAGCTTTTCTATATGCCTTGGTTTGGATATGCACTAAGAATGCCTAAACATATTATGATTGAGCGTGAAAGTAAAACTTCTCTTATAAAACTGATGAAAGATGTTAAAGATAGAGTTGATAATGATAGGTTAGTTTGTATGTTTCCTGAGGGAACTAGAAGTAGAAGTGGAAAGATGTTGCCATTTAAACCAGGTGCAAAGTTTGTTGCAGATAAGTACCAGTTAAAAGTTCAGGCAGTTGTTCTTCTTGGAACTGCTAGACACTATGATATTAAAAATAAAATATATAATAGTGGCACTGTGAAAGCTATAATTCTTGATCAATTTGTTGCTGATAAAAGAGATAAAGAGTGGTTAAATAAGTTAAGAATACAAATGCAAAAGGTATATGATGATGGGTTGGCAAACAGTTCTAGCAATAGGTAGTGGTGGTTTTATAGGAGCAATTTTAAGATCCTATCTAAATGGTGTTATATCTAATAAACTACCTCACGCCTTACCATTTGGTACTTTGGGGGTAAATCTATTAGGCTCATTTGCTATGGGGATACTTTTTGCTCTTTTTTTTTATACAACATTTTTTTCTACTCCTGTTAAATCATTTATGTCAACTGGAATTTTAGGAGCATTAACTACATATTCAACTTTTGCAATTGAAAGTTTTTTATTTTTGCACCAAGGTCAAATAGTTTTAGGATTTACAAATATGTTTTTAAATATGTTTGGAAGTGTTATGATGGCTGGATTTGGTTATCTTGGTATGAGTCAGTTTCTAAAGTAATAATCTCATCTGCACACCAAGATGCTAAGGCATTATCATGAGTTATTAATAGTATTCCAATATTTTTTGATATTGAAATAATTTTTTTCATCACATCAAGTTGAACTACATTATCAAGTGCAGATGTAGGCTCATCCAGTAGTAATAACTCAGGCTCTTGTAATAAGGCTCTAAGTATTGAACACCTTTGAAGTTGTCCTCCAGATAGCTCTGATGGCTTTTTATAAAGTAATTTTTCATCTAGTGACAATGATTTTAAGTATAAATGTAAATTACCTAATGCTGTTACATCTTGAATTTGATTTTTTATAGTATAAGATGTATGAAAAGATGTGTATGGGTCTTGATATACTTGCACAACTTTTTTATTAGTGATAGTTCCAGTTTGAGGGCTTAAAGATTTAGTAATTAGCGAAAAAAGAGTTGTTTTTCCAGATCCACTCGCACCAACTATAACTTTGATTTGAGATTTAGCTATATTTAGATTAAAGTTTTTATATATTGGCTTAGAGTTTTTATATGCAAATGTAAGATTTTCTATATTAAGAACATTATTTTTCATACTGTTGCATAATTTTAACTAATCTATCGTTATCCTCTTCATCTGCTTCGTCAATTGGTGACATATCTTCATCATTCAATATAGTTATATCAGCACCATTTTTCAATAAAACCCATAAAGCCTCTTCATTACCCATGTATGCAGCAATATGTAGAGGTGTAGATTTTGCATCATTTTTTGCATTTACATTTGCTTTTGCTTTAATCAATATTTTTACACTTTCAGGATCACCACCTTCTGCTGCTCTATGTAATGCTGTGTTGCCTCTAATGTCTTTTATGCTTACTTTAGCTCCATGTTTAAGAAGTAGCTCTGTTATTTTTACATCCCCTAGATAGGACGATATAAATAGTGCAGTTTGACCATTCACCATTTTAGCATTAACATTAGCTTTGTTGTCTATTAGAAGCTTAGTAATATCATAATTTTCATTGTAAACTGCTAGATGCAAAGGTGTCTGATTGTACTGCTCATTTTTAGTATCTACTTTGTATTCTTTAAGTAGAGCTTTAACTTTTTTTAAGTTTCCAGAGTTTACTGCGTCATGAATCTCTGAAGAAAATAGAAGTGTAGCGAATGTGAAAAGTATGAAAATATAACGCAATAGTTATCCCTGAAAATAAATTTTGACTACATTATAATGTAATATAATAAAATTGAGGTTTAATATCTATATCTATAAGTGTTTTTTTTAATTTTGTGTAAAGTGGTAAGCTAGGATTTAACCTAGCTTTAATTTTTCTTAATCTATTTCAGCATCGATAACATCATCGTCATCTTTTTTAGCTTTTTCATCACCAGCTTGCTCACCATCTTTTTGTTTATACATATTTTCAGCCATTTTATGAGAAACTTCTGTTAAAGCCTTAACTTTTTCATCTATTTGCTCTTTTGTAGCATTTTCATCTTTTAAAGTATCTTTAAGCTCACTTATAGCTTTCTCTATAGCTTCTTTTTCACTAGCTTCTACATTTTCGCCAGCTTCATTTAAAGTTTTTTCAGTTGCTGCTATTAATGAATCAGCTTGATTTCTAGTATCAACCATCTCTTTTAGTTTTTCATCAGCTTCTTTATTCTTTTCAGCATCTTGAACCATTTGGTTAATCTCCTCTTCACTTAGTCCAGATGAACCAGATATAGTGATTGATTGAGATTTTCCAGTACCTTTATCAGTTGAGCTTACAGTTAATATACCATTTGCATCAATATCAAAAGTTACTTCAATTTGTGGAACACCGCGTGGTGCAGCTGGTATGTCACCTAATTCAAATAAACCTAGAGATTTATTATCTTTAGCAAACTCACGTTCACCTTGACCTACAGATATAGAAACAGCAGGTTGATTGTCTTCTGCAGTTGAGAAAACTTGAGATTTTTTTACAGGTATAGTAGTACCTTTTTCAATAATCTTAGTCATAACTCCACCAAGAGTTTCAATACCTAAAGAAAGTGGTGTAACATCAAGAAGAAGAACATCTTTTACATCTCCTCTTAAAACACCACCTTGTATAGCAGCACCAGCCGCAACAACTTCATCAGGATTAACACCTTTGTTTAAATCTTTGCCACCAAAATATGCAGATACCATCTCTTGCGCTTTTGGTACACGAGTTGAACCACCAACCATGATAACTTCTTTAATGTCACTTGGTGATAAATCTGCATCTTTCATTGCAACATCAATATGTGAAATAGTTTCTTTAACTAAATCTTCAATCATTCCCTCAAATTTAGCACGTGTAAGTTTTACTACAAGGTGTAATGGACCAGCCGCACCACCAGAAATATATGGTAAGTTTATCTCAGTTTCACTAGCACTTGAAAGCTCTTTTTTAGCATTTTCAGCAGCTTCTTTTAGACGTTGATGAGACATCTTGTCTGCTTTAAGATCTATACTATGATCAGCTTTAAACTCATCATTTAAAAAATCAACAATTCTATTGTCAAAATCATCTCCACCTAAAAATGCATTACCATCAGTCGAAAGAACCTCAAAAGTACCATCGCTAATCTCTAAAGTAGTTACATCAAAAGTACCACCACCAAGGTCATAAACAATTACCTCTTCATCACTTTTAGAATCAAGTCCATAAGCAAGTGCAGAAGCAGTTGGCTCATTTATAATTCTTAAAACATTAAGACCTGCAATTGTTCCTGCTTCTTTTGTAGCTTTTCTTTGTGCATCATTAAAGTATGCAGGTACAGTAATTACCGCATCAGTAACACTTCCACCTATGTAAGATTCTGCATCCTCTTTTAGTTTAATTAAAATTTTAGATGAAACTTCTTGTGGTGTATATATTTTACCAGCAACATCAACAGCTGCCATCCCATTTTTATCTACAATTTTATAAGTTACTTTATCATGAGCTTCTTTTGCTTTTTCTTCACTCATCATCAGACCCATAATTCTTTTTATAGAAGTAATTGTCTTTTCTGGATTAGTAATAGCTTGACGTTTCGCACTTTCACCAACCAAAACTTCACCTTTATCTGTGAATGCAACTATTGAAGGAGTTGTATTTTTACCCTCTTTATTTGGGATGATTTTAGCCTCACCACCTTCATATACTGCTACACAAGAGTTTGTTGTACCTAAATCTATTCCTATTACTTTACTCATATTAATTTCCTTTAATCTATTTTAAATATTTATTTGTTTTTAAACTATAATTAGTTAGCTATAACTACCATTGCATCGCGTAATGTACGATCTTTGTATTTATAACCTTTTTGAAAAGTATTTACAATTTGACCACTTTCATGATCATCAGAATCTACTTTTTGAACCGCATGATGAATATTTGGATCAAACTCTTCATCTTCGCTTACTTGTGTTACTCCATGCTTTTCAAGAGTGCTTAATAGTTGTTTCATAGTAAGCTCAACTCCCTCAAATACTTTTGGTAGTAAGTCTTCATCAGCGATATCACTATTTTTAGAATCAAGTGCTAGTGTTAATGAATCAACAACTGGAACTAAGTCTTTTGCAAATTTTTCTAAAGCATAATCTAATGATTGGTGTTTTTCACGTTCCAACCTTTTTTTTATGTTGTCAAAATCAGCATGTACTCTTGCATAAGTATCTTTTAATTCAGATAACTCTTTTTGTACTTTACTAAGTTCATCTTCCTCTTGAGTTTCAATCTCTACTTCTGAGATTGAATCTTCATTTGAGGTGTTTTCTAAATTTTCTTCTTGTATCTCTTGATCAATGTTTTCTTTTTCAGACATTAATTAGGACTCCTTTTATTTGAAATCTGAACGTATTATATCATATTGAGTCAATGGGTGTCAAGTATATCTTTAGTAATATTATTCAATTAAGTTGAGCCTATAAGACTAAAGTGGACTATTATCCATATTTTAGGCTTTTAAGGGGCTTTTATGATATGATTTAAAGAATAAAACTAGGAGAATTTATGAAAATTTTACAATCAAAATCTTTTTTGAGCTTTTTAACATTAGTAATTGGTTTACTTATTTGGCTATATCCTGCGCCAGAGGGTTTAAAACCTGAAGCATGGAAACTATTTGCTATCTTCTTTACAACTATATTATCTATAATACTGAATGTACTACCAATTTTTGTAGCTTCTATTATTGCCTTATCTTTTACTGTGCTTAGTGGTGTTCTAAAGCCTAGTGAAGCTTATTCTGGTTTCGGAGAAAGTTTTATACTTTTAATTGTTGTTGCATTCTTGGTTTCACGTGCTGTTGTTAAATCTGGGCTAGGTAAACGTATAGCTATGATTTTAATTTCTAAATTTGGTAAGTCAACCTTAGGTTTGGGTTATTCAATGTTTGCTACAGATATTTTAATTGCGGCAGCTTTCCCTAGTAATACTGCTAGGTCTGGTGTTCTTTACCCTATAGTTAACTCTCTTGCTCATGACAGTGGTTCAAAAGTTGCTGATGGTACTAGAAAGAAGATGGGAGCCTTTTTAATGATGAATTCAATGGCAGGTCTCTCTATCTCATCCGCTTTGTGGTTTACTGCTATGGCATCTAACCCTGTTGGTGCAGGAATTGCTGAAAAAATGGGCATACATATAACTTTTGGATCTTGGTTTATTGCAGCCTTAGTTCCATCTTTAGTTGCGTTTATACTTATACCTAGACTTTTATATAAAGTATTTCCACCTGAGGTTAAAGATACACCAAATGCACCTATAATGGCAAAAGAGGCTCTTGTTAAAATGGGTAAGATGAGTAAAAATGAGTATATTACTGCTATAACATTTTTGTCTATGGTTACATTATGGTCTTTATCTGGACTTTTTCCTATAGACAAAACTGCTGTCGCCTTTGGTGGACTTGGTATCTTGATGATAAGTAAAATTTTTACTATTGATGATTTAAAAGAGCAGGGTGAAGCTTTAAACACTCTAATCTGGTTTGCTACCTTGTACACTTTAAGTACATATCTAAATAAATTTGGTTTTATGAATTATGTTGGTGATAATATTGCTCAATCCTTACTTGGGTTTTCTTGGTTTAGTGTTTATATACTTCTAATTGTTTCTTATGTTTTAATACATTATCTGTTTGTTTCTCAAACAGCGCAAATGCTTGCCTTATATGGTGTGTTTTTAAGTGTAGGTATAGAAGCTGGTGTTCCTCCTGAAATGATGGCACTAATGCTTCTTTTCGCAACTAATTTTAACTCTATAATTACACCTCAAGGATCTTCCGCAAATGTTATATTTGTTAGTAGCGAATATTTGAGTGCTGGAGAAATTTATAAAAATGGTGGTATAGTTACTCTTGCCAATACTATAATCTTTTTGAGTGTAGGTACTTTATGGATGATGGTTTTAGGTATAGGTTAATTAAGGATATATATGAAATACATACTTTTAGTTATAAGTATAATGGTTCTAAGTGGTTGTGCATCAGCACCTAAAAAAGAGATAAATCAAGGTTCTTATGAGAGACAAAATAATGCGGCCGCAGAGGCTCATAAAAATTATTAGTTGATTTGCATCTATGGTTTACCTAGATGCATCAGCTAAACAAAGAACAAATAACACATTTTTCCCCTCTCTTCTTAGAGTATTAACTGCTTGTATTATAGTAAATCCAGAAGTAATTATATCATCAACTAAGATTACATTTTCACACTTAAACTTTTTTAGTTTGAACTTTCTTAAATTTAGTAATCTATCTTGAAAACTTAATCCTGAATATTTTATATTTGATTGATTTAATAGTTTTTGATATAAGGGTTTTATATATGTTGACTTAAGGTTTTTATTTAATACCTCTGTGTGTGAATAACTTTCTTTTAGTTTTTCACTTATAGCTAAACTTACACATCTTTCATCACTTTCGTAATGATTAGCAAACACCTTGAGAGAGTTTTTGGCAAGTATGTCAAAGATATAGTATCCAATGTCTAAATGCTTTGTGTGCAGGAGTTTAGCTATCTCTTCATAAGAATAAAAAGAGATAACTTTAATGTCAGATAATAAGATTCTTTGAGATATTGTTGGTGTTAAAAATTTTGTTTCACAAATGTGACAAATATGTGAATAACTTAGAGATTCACATAAAAGACATTTCATAATATTAAACTAAAACTTTTATCAGTCCATCTTTAAAACTGACATAAAAGCCTCTTGAGGAAGTTGAACCTTTCCTATTGACTTCATACGTTTTTTACCAGCTTTTTGCTTTTCTAAAAGTTTTCTTTTTCTTGTAATATCGCCACCATAACATTTTGCAGTAACATTTTTACCCATAGATTTTACAGTTTCACGTGCTATGATTTTACTTCCAACGCTTGCTTGAATTGCAACTTCAAAAAGTTGTCTAGGTACTATCTCTTTCATATTTTTAACAAGTAAACGACCCCTTGACTCAGATGATGTTCTAGGAACTATTATAGATAAAGCATCTACTACATCTCCAGCAACTCTTACATCAAGTTTTACAAGATCACCAACTTTAAATTCACTTGGGTCATAATCAAATGATGCATAACCTTTTGATATTGATTTTAAAGTATCATAAAAATCTACTACTATTTCGTTCATAGGCATAGAGTATTCTAATAAAACTCTTTCTTCATTAAGGTAATCCATCTTTTCTTGCATTCCACGCTTGGAAACTAAAAGATTCATAACATTACCAAGGTACTCAGTAGGTGTTATAACTGTAGCTCTTACATAAGGCTCTTCTATTGTATCTATATAGTTAACCTCTGGAAGCTCTGATGGATTTTGAACTTGAATTGTCTCACCTGAGTTTAGTTTTACATTATATACAACTGATGGAGCAGTAGCTATAAGATCAAGATTAAATTCACGTTCTAACCTTTCTTTTACAACCTCCATATGTAACATACCTAAAAAACCAACTCTAAATCCAAAACCAAGAGCTACTGATGTCTCTGGTTCGTAAGATAAAGAGCTATCATTAAGTTTAAGTTTATCAAGTGCATCTCTTAATTCTTCAAATTTATCTGTGTCTATAGGGTAGAGTCCAGCAAAAACAAAAGGTTTAGCTGGCTCATAAGTTCCAACACTTTCTTTTGCAGGGTTTGCAGCATCTGTTATAGTATCACCAACATTGATGTTGCCCGCCTCTTTTAATCCAAGTACTACAACGCCTATCTCGCCTGAATTTATATTTTTAGTAGAGATTCTTTTTAGAGGGTGAGGATAAAAAAGATCAAGGACTTGATGTTCATCTTTTGAAGCCATAAGCTGAACTTTTTGACCTTTTGTAATCTTTCCATCAAAAACTCTGACCAATGCTAATGCACCAAGATACTGATCAAACCAAGAATCATATATAATGGCTTTAGTTGTAGCATCTTTATCTCCACTAGGAGCTGGGATTCGATCAACAATTGCATCTAAAAGTTCATGTATTCCTAAGCCACTTTTTGCACTAACCATTAATGCATCAGTTGCATCTATCCCTATAGATGTTTCAATCTCTTCAGCAACTCTTTCAGGTTCAGCTGCTGGAAGATCTATCTTGTTGATAACTGGTAGTAACTCTAAATCATTATCTAGTGCAAGGTAAACATTTGCAATAGTTTGTGCTTCAACACCTTGAGCCGCATCAACAATAAGAAGAGCACCATCACTAGAAGCTAAAGATTTACTAACCTCATAAGAGAAGTCAACATGACCCGGAGTATCAATAAGATTTAAAACATAATGCTCACCATCTTTTACATAGTCAAGTCTAACACTTTGAGCTTTTATGGTTATACCACGCTCTTGTTCGATGTCCATTGTGTCCATCATCTGTGTAGTCATCTCTCTAGCACTTACAGAACCACACTCTTGTATAATTCTATCTGCTAGAGTAGATTTTCCATGATCAATATGTGCAATGATGGAGAAATTTCTTATGTTTTTCAATTATTATTTCCTATGAAAAAAGTGAATTAACACTTTCATTATGATAAACTCTTCTTATTACTTCAGCAAAAAGTGGAGCAACACTTAAAACTTTTATATATTTATTTTCTTTTGTTACAAGGGTGTTAGAGATAACAAGTTCATCTAGCTCACCTTTGTTTAAATTGTCGTAAGCTTTTCCACTAAGAACACCATGTGTTGCACAAGCCATAACAGATGTTGCACCTTTCGCTTTAAGTGCAGTTGCTGCTTTAACCATAGTCCCAGCTGTATCAACCATGTCATCTATTATGATTATATCTTTACCCTCAACATCACCGATTATATTCATAACCTCAGCTTCATTTGCCTTTTCTCTTCTTTTATCAACTATAACCATCTCTAGTCCCAGTCTTTGTGCAAAGTATCTAGCACGAGCAACTCCACCAATATCTGGAGAAGCTACTATAGGGTTAGCTAGTTTTTTTGATTCAACATATTCTTGAAAGATTATTGAGCCGTAAAGGTTATCAACAGGTATGTCGAAAAATCCTTGAATTTGTCCAGCATGAAGGTCGATAGTTATAACTCTATCTATACCAGCACTTTCATACATATCAGCAACAAGTCTAGCTGTAATTGGAACACGAGGAGCGGCTTTTCTGTCTTGCCTAGCATAACCAAAGTAAGGAACTACCGCTGTAATAGAGCTTGCAGATGAACGTCTAAGAGCATCTGTCATTATTAAAAGTTCCATTAAATTATCATTTGATGGAGCTCCAGTTGATTGTACAATAAATACATCACGACCACGAACACTTTCTGCAATTTGTACAGAAATCTCACCATCACTAAATGTTTTTATATCAGCCTTTGAAAGAGGAACATCTAAAGTTTTACACACTTCACTAGCAAAATCAACACATGCAGATCCAGCAAAAATTTTATAACCACGCATTACACACCTTTAGAGTAAATTAATGTGCGATTATACTTTAGAATCTATAAGAGGCTATTTAAACTAAATGTTTAATTATCTCAGGATGTAGTTAAGTTTAATCTTTTTGATGAAATCCAAGTATGCAAATTTGATTTTCACCCTCTTCAATATCTATTTTATGAGTGTTGGCCCAAACAATTATTTCTGAATCGTTTAACATAAAATCATCTTCACTTACTAGTGAATTTCTAATGTTAAGCATATTTCTATCACTTTGCAATGATAAATAATAATCACTATGATCAAGAAAATGTTTTAAGCTCTCTATACTTGTAACGATACCATCAAAATCAGAATATGAATTTTTTATAGTTTTAGCTAAGCTTAGTGATTCTTCACTGATTGAGTATCCACAAATTTTTAATAATTTTTCTTCCATAATATATACCTTATAATAAATATGTACACCTAAAACTTTTTAAGTTGTACAATTAATAGTTGTTCCATATTTTGTACTTTTTTAGCTTATTTTCTCTTTAAATTTCTAAAATATTTCAATTCTTCATCTCTAAGTATTCTTATTGAGTTAGTTGTGCCAGGAACACCTATAGGATTACCTGCTGTAAGTATATATCTTTTTGATTCATCTAAGGAGTTATTTTTAAGTCCTATGGTTGCTACTTCACATAACATCTCATCTAAAGTACCTTTTTTTATTAAAAAAGCTGGTACTACACCCCATACTATTGTAAGACTAGAAGCTATCTTATGATTATGGGTTATCGCATATATATCTTGGCTTGGTCTGTATCTTGCTATTTTTTTTGCACTTTGTCCTGAGGATGTTAATGTTAACAAACCTTTAGCATCTAAGTCTCTTGCTAACCTTACTGCTGATTCATCTATAATATCCATATCATCTTGATGCTCGAATGCAGAAAACTTATTGTATGGATATATCTTTTCTACATTTTTGATGGTTTGAACCATTGTCTCAACAACTAAAACTGGATGTTTACCTATAGCAGATTCTTCAGAAAGCATAACAGCGTCTGTCCCATCTAAAACAGCATTCGCAACATCACTAATCTCTGCCCTAGTTGCAGAATCATTGCTTGTCATAGATAACATCATCTGAGTTGCTGTTATAACAGGTTTTGAAGCTTCATTTGCTTTTTTAATTAACATTTTTTGTATATTTGGCACCTCATAAAATGGAACTTCTATTCCTAAATCACCTCTTGCAACCATTAACCCATCACTATGCTCTAAAATATCATCAATATTTAAAACTGCATCAAACTTTTCTATTTTTGCAATTAGTGAAATATCAGCGCCATGTGATTTTACAAGTTGTCTTGCTTGTTTCATATCATTACCATTTTGAACAAAGCTTATAGCCATAAAATCAACTTGATTTTTAGCACCCCAAGCTATGTCATCCTTGTCTTTTTGTGTTAATACCTCTATTCCAATAGATTTATTTGGAAAATTTACTCCCTTCTTTGAACTTAACTTTCCATCATTTAAAACTGTAAGTTCTAAAGAATCAGAATTTTTTTTACTTACTTTAGTTTTTATGATTCCATCATACATATATACTAAGTTTCCAACCTCAAGTTCATTAATAATATTTTTTTGATTTATACTTAATTCATAATGATTTTCACTAATAGCTTTACCAACAATGTCTTCAACCGTAAGTTTTATTGTATCACCTAGCTTTAGATAGAAGTCTTCTTCAAGCATTCCAACTCTAATTTTTGGACCACTTATATCTTGTAGAATTCCAACTATTAGTCCAATACTTTTCATAGCTTCTCTAATATTAGCTAAAACTTTTTCATGATCAGCATGTGTACCATGAGAAAAGTTTAGTCTAAAAACATTTACTCCTGCTTTGATTAAATCTTTTATATTTTGTAGGCTAGAAGATGCAGGGCCTATTGTTGCAATTATTTTTGTTCTTTTTTTCATCAATACTTCTTATAAATAGATATTTTAGATTTATTTTAACACTATCTTATTACAAGTATGTTACCATAAAATAAAAAATGACTAAAGAAAAAGAACTACATACTGATATTATACTTGTGGATATTATAGGTTTTTCAAAACTTACTTCTGATCAACAATTAGAATTAATAACTTTTTTAACCAGATCATATAAAAAAATGATTAATAAAATGATTTCAAATTCAAATCTAAGTATAAAAAAAATGCTACTTGGATTTATATCCACTGGCGATGGTTTTTACTGCATTCTCAACTCTAAACTAAAAGGTTTTGGTGTAATTATGGCTCTTGGCTTTAACCATTTTTCTGAGATGGTACCTGAGAAATTTCCATATTTTGAAGGTATAAGAGTTGCTGTTCATACAGGGTCTATGTATGAATTTAAAGATATATTAGGAAATGTTAATTATGTTGGTGATGGTCTAAATGATTGTTCTAGGTATTTAGAATATAAAGCATATGCGATATCTACAATTATGGTTTCAAAAGAGGCTTATGAAAGTTTTGAAATATTTTTAGATATATATAAAGATTATATTGAGTTATTACACGAAAGGGGATTTAAACGCTCCGTACTGTATGATTTTAAAGATAAACACTCTATCAAAAGAGAAGGATACTTAGTCTGGCTAAGAAAAGGTGGAGTTATTAATCCACCAAATAATACATTTAATTCGTTAAAAATGTAGCTATTAAGGAAAAATATGAGATTTACTATAGAAGAATATTCTAGTGCATACAAAATGTCAAAAGAGATGATTAACTCAAAAATTAGAACAAAAAAACTTAATTATATTATAGAAGATGGCATAACATATATAGTCGTTCCAAAGAGTAAAATGAATCAAATGAATTCTAATGATGTTCAACAAAACACTAAGGTTAGAACTAAAGTTGGAACAATTTTATCTCTATATCAAAAAGAAAATCAAGCATTAAAAGATAAAATTGAGCGTTTAGAATCTAAAGTTGATTCTTTGATCAGTGATAAAGAAAATATGTTGATTGCTGAAAGAGATAGAATTGAAACTATATATAAGACAAAAGATGAACAAGTAAAAAGTATAATAGAACTTTTTGATGCAAAAATGAAAGCTGATATGTTGACTCATAATGTTGAAAAAGTTGAAGATGTAGATATTATAGAGAATGTTAAGCTTGTTGAACTAAAAGAGTATCTAAAAAAATTAGAGATAAAATCACCACAAAGAAAAGTTATAAAAAAGAGATTTTTAAATTCGTATGGCAGTGATGTTAGGGTAGTTCAACAAAATGGTATGTTCTACTTAGATTTTTCTAAATATGATTATAGTGATCTTTTGGAAATTTAATGGAAAAACTTAAAACAAGAGATATTACTTTTGAGCTAAAAAAGTTTGCTAAAGAAAACTATCTCAAATTTGACGAACTTGATTTTGATTTAAAATCTGTTTCTACATATTTAAAAACAAAACATCTTGATACTTTTGCATCATTTACAAAAAGTTATAGAGATACTTATGCTAATGAAAAAGATATAATTGAAGATAGATTAGTTATAAAACAAGTTTATGTGATTGAGCCATATAGAGTAAACTTAGGTTCTGAAGTTCTAGAATATGATTTAGACTTAAGTGAAAACTTTTTATTTCCAATACTCAAAATTTTACCTAAAACTATATTTCCAAAACTTAGTGTTAAAGAGTTGTATTTATATATCTTAAGCGAGGTGAATAAAATCAAGGCTGTCAATCAGATGATAATTGGTTTTAGAGATGAAAATATTAAAGAAGATATTAAAATATTAACTAAAAAAATTGTAAGTAAAGATTTTTATGAGCCTTTTGAAATTTCACTTTTTAACTCTGTTGAGCCAGTAATATCAAGAAAAAGCTCTTTAAAACTTTTTTTTAAGGAACTTAAATCTCAAATAAAAGAGGTAAAAAAGGATGAATTACTTCTAAAATTTGTAAAACTAAAAGTTGGAACAAATGGATTCAATGCTCAAGGCAAATGGGTTGGAGCAGGGGAGTTAAATAATTCTATTTTATTAAAATACAAATATGACAGTGAATCTGTTAAAAAAGAAGATGTAGATGGTATTGTTTCATACTATGCTAAAAAACAAGGCTTTGTCGAGATAAATGATGATGTTATTTGTATCTCTAACTCTTTTTCTACCAATGAGATAAAAAGGGTAGAAAATTCGCTAACTTATAAAGAAAAAAATGATGTTGAAATACGTATTACTAACGATGATGTCACAAAGGATTCTATTGGGGAAGGTACTAAAGTAAAGTCTTATAAAATAAAAGTAGATGGTTTTATAGGTGCAAACTCTCAAATAGAAGCGAATGAGGTTATTATCGGTGGATCAACTCATAAAAGTTCTAAAATATTTTCAAAAAAAGCTGAGATAAATAGGCACAAGGGTGAGTTAAGATGTCAAAATGCTAAGATAAAACTATTAGAAGGTGGTAAAGTTGAAGGAACATCACTTCATATTGAAACAGCACTTGGTGGTGAAATATACGGATGTGATGTTGTTATTGATAATCTAAAATCAAAAGTAAAGGTTTACGCTTCAAATTCTATAGCCATTAAAAGAGTAAGTGGTGAAGATAATTTTTTATCTATTGATATTTCAAAAATAGATGTAGCCCAAAAAAAGATTGACTTCATAAATCAAGAGATTCACGATTTTAAGTACCTTTTACAAAATGCAGTTGATCATAATGAAGTATCTAAGATTAGTGATATTACACAAAAGATATCTAATTTACAAAGTGTTATTGATGAGATGTATAATAAGATTTTCATATCTTATATTGAAGTCGAGGGTGTATTTAAAGCTTACAACACTATCTCGTTTATTATAAACCCAGAAGAAAAATTAAAATTTGAAAATACTCAAAATAAAAAATATTCTCGTTTTACTATAAAAAACAGTGAAATCACCTACAAAATCCTTTAGCTTTGCTAATAACACTTTTCATAGATATTTTAGTATTGCTAGGTGGTGGATTACGTCTGCGTAAGCTCTCAACACTAAGGTACTTTTTACTTTTTATGGCATTGTAATTTAATGCATAAATATCATCTTTGTATATAAAAACGATTTCATTGCTTTTTCTACACTCAAGTTGTCCACTGTTTACTAAAAAAGGCCATAAGTCTTTATACTCATGTTTAGATATTTCATTTGAATTGCTACAAGAAATAAAAAATACTAAAAGTACACTCAATAAATATTTCATATATTACTCCTAAATCATCTTAACTTGATTAAAGTATACTTTAATATTTATTAATAAATAATTCGCTAAATTGTATTTTATATATTTTAGTAACATTTTAATACATTAAAAAGTTAATTTTTGATATTATCATGTAATAGAAGTGATTAACCTTTTTAATATTCATATAATACTTTTGAATCTAGTAAATTAGTGGATTGGTATTTATAACCTAATCAGCGGTGGCTGTGTCTAAAATGTTAGGTTAATATTAAAGGTAATGCAAAAATAAAAGCATTAGGAAGTGTTGTGAATACTACATTAAGTGATAAAGAGCGTATAGATTTGGATGAGGTTTTTTTAAGTATTTCATATTCGAATAGAAGTTTTTCAACTTTATTAGATGAAATATTTTCTAAAAAAAACTATGTAAGATTTATAGAAGATACAAGAAAAATGGCTAAAATAGGGAAAAAAGTTACTCAAATAAGCTAAATCTATCTCGGTTTTGAAAAAAAGAAGAATTTTTTAAGCTAATTGATATTAAAGTACAAGTACCAACTTATAGTTTATGTCAAAAGTCCCTTAAATAAGAGCTTTTATGAAGTTTTTATGTAAGGTGCTCTTGTAGCATACTTAAGTTAAAAAATAAACGTAAGGCAGTTTTTATGAATAAAGCGCAATTTGTTGAGTTAGTACAAAAAAATGGTGAGTTTAAAACTAAGGTTGAAGCTGAAAATGCTATTAAAGCTTTTACAGATTCTATTACAGAAGCTTTAGTTTCTAAAGAGGATGTTACTCTTGTAGGTTTTGGTAGTTTTGTTTCTGCCCTACAAAAAGGTAAAAGTGGTAAAGTTCCTGGAACTGAAAAAACTTATACTACTCAAGACAAGATGGTTCCAAAATTTAAAGCTGGTAAATCTTTAAAAGATAGTGTTGCAGCTGGTAAATAAGTAGTACTTATTACTTATAATGTATAAAATGGGTTTCCCATTTTATAGTTTAAGCCCAAATTATGCAGTAGGGAACAATGATAGATGCTTTATTGAGTCCTCTACTACATAATTTGGGTTACAATATATCCCAAAGGTCTTTATGAGTTTTTCATTTTTTTCATTTTTCAAAAGAGACACTCCTAAAGAACTTTCAACACCATCAAAACTTCTTTCAACAATAACATATGCAAAAAATAAATATGGTATCAATGTTTTTACACATAAAACTATTTATCATAGAGACAAAAGTATTACTCCATACTCATTACTTTTTGACAAATATAGAGGCTTCTATATTTTAGAACAAAAATTTTGGAATTTTGAAGATTTGAGAGATGTTAAAGTATCTGTAAATGATAAAGAAAAAAAAGATAAGTCAGATATAAAAGTTGATGAAATTGAAGAGTTTATAACTTTAAAAATCAATGAAATACTTCATTATGATGCATCAAGCATAACAAAATTTTTACTTTTAGACAATTTAACACGCGCGGAATACGAAAGTTTAGATCCAAGCTTTATAAATTTAGTTCCACGCTCCAAAGTGATTTTTAGTGATGATGAAGAATCAGCAATATTTGAAAAATTTAGATCTGCTATAGATAAGCTAAAATTACCTCTTAAGGAAGTAGATATAATCTCAGCTCTTTACCCTCTAAATGCTATTTTAGATAATGGTAAAAGTAAGTGTTTAACAAATACTTTTCAAGAAAACTTGTTAGAAGATGTATCCACTAAGGTAAACTATATAAGTACACATGGATCTGGTAAAAGTTCTCTAGCTATTTTAAAGGCTTTATACAGAAAAATATCTACAAATGATGATGTCCTTATTATAGCTATGACGCAAGTAGCTTGTGATTTGCTCTCTCAAAAGTTATTAGAATTGATTGAGTACTCAATGTTAGATATTGATCCAACATCTATACCAATTATAACTCCTGCTCAATTTCACACCCAAAAGCTAGGTAAAACATCTTTATATAAAAAAAGTTTTAAAAAAGCAGATTTAATTATAGTGGATGATGCAGAGTTTTTTGATAAAGCTGATTTGAATGAACTTAATAATTTAAATACCTCTTTAGTTTTATTAAGTACCTACTCTTTAAATTACTGTGATAATGAGATATTTGATGAGGGTTCATATAGAGAAGAGAAAGATTTTAAGGTAAGTGTCCTTAAGGGAAATATGTTTTTAAATACAATGTTACTTCTTAAAAAGATAACTAAGACTTATGATTTTAGTGAAATACTTATTATTTGTGAGGATAATACTGAATTAAAAGCCGTTTTAGAAGATTTTAACTCTTTCATTGATGAAAATACAAAGCAATTGAATGCTTACCAACATTTAGTATTTCAAAATCATGAAAAGATTAGTATATTAAATGTAAATGAGTGCATAGGCTTACAAAAATCTGTAAGTATAGTTTTTACTCAAAGTACTAATATTGATGAAGATAAAATTTCATATGCACTTAATAGGGCATCAAAAGAGATGTATCTTTTATATGATAAAACTAAAGAGGCAAGTAAAGTTTTTATAGAGGCAGTAAATAATGGATAAAATAATAAAAAGTGAAACACAGTGGAGAGAACTTCTTGATGAGCATACTTATAATGTAACAAGAGAACATGGTACTGAAGCGCCATTTAGTGGGAAGTATTATGATTTTAAAGGTGATGGAGTTTATAAATGCGTTTGTTGTGGTGAAAAACTTTTTTCATCAGACACAAAGTTTGATTCAGGAACTGGTTGGCCTAGTTTTTATGAATCTTCTAGTGATGAATCTGTGCGTGAAAATATAGATAGCAGTTTTGGTATGAGAAGAGTTGAAGTGCTGTGTAATAGATGTGACTCACATTTAGGTCATGTTTTTGAAGATGGGCCTGCACCAACGGGTTTAAGATATTGTATTAATTCAGTATGTTTGAAATTTGAAGAGGATAATTAATGAAAAAATATTTGTATAGTTTGCTTTTAATTAGCATATTAAGTATTAGTGCAAATGCAAGTGATGCAGATGAATTTGATGATGTTGATGTAGAAAACTCATCACCATCTACCAAAATAGATGATTTAAAATTTGGTGTTGGCTTTTCTTTTGCTGCAACAAGTCCAGTTATAAAAGGTCTGGTAGATATTAGTGATACTTTTAGGATTGAACCAGAGATTATATTAAACTATAGCAATAATAATGATAGATTTAATTTTGGCATAGGATCAGGATTTTATATATTAGAAAAATTTGGTGAGCATACTCAGATATATGCTGGAGGTAAAGTACAGCTTGGAGATTTGACTCCTTTAAATTCTAATGTTGTGTTAAGTGGAATAGCTGGTTTAGAGTACTTTCTTGCGGATGAATTAAGCCTTGGTGGTGAAGTTGGTTATGCAGTTGGTTTTGGTGGTGATTTCACTATGGGTACTTTAAGTAGTGCAAATTTAAAAGTATATTTTTAAGGATATAAATGAAAAAAATAGTTTTAATCTTAGCTCTAATGCTAAGTCTAATGGCAGATGACAAGGTTGTTTTTGAAACAACTCAGGGTAAGATAACTTTTGAGTTATATAAAGATGTAGCTCCACTAGCAGTTGAAAATTTTACAACTCATGTAAAAGATGGTTATTATGATGGAATTATTTTTCATAGAATTATTAAAAATTTTATGATACAAGGTGGTGATCCAACTGGTACAGGTACTGGTGGTGAGTCTATATGGAAAAAACCTTTTAAAGATGAGTTTAAAAACCTTACTTTTGATAAGCCATACATATTAGCAATGGCAAATGCTGGTCCTATGACTAATGGATCTCAATTTTTTATTACTGTTCAGCCAACTCCTTGGTTAAACGGAAGACATACTATTTTTGGCGCGGTTATTAGTGGTAAAGATGTTGTAAAAAAACTTGAAAATGTTGCGACTACAGGTAGAAGTGCAGGAGATAAACCTCTTGAAACACAAAAAATTATCAAAGCTTACATTGTTAAGTAAAGTACTAGCATAATGAAGGTTGGAATAATTGGATTAGGTTTAATGGGTGGTTCATTAGCCCTAGAACTTAAAAAATTGTCTTTTATTGATAATGTTATTGGTAGTGATCATAATGATGAACATATTGTAGAGGCATTAAAACTTGGTTTAGTTGACAAAATTGCTAGTTTTGATGAAATTAAAGTATGTGACATAATTATTTTAGCTGTTCCTGTTGATGCCGTAATATCTATTTTGCAAGATTTGAAAGATGTAAAAGAATCAACGACGATTATAGATTTGGGCTCGACAAAAGAAAAAATATTGAACTCTGTTCCAAGTGTAATCAGAAAAAACTTTGTTGCTGCTCATCCTATGACTGGAACTGAAAATTTTGGTCCTAGTGCTGCTTTTGAAGGCTTATATAAGGATAAAGTTGTTGTATTATGTAACTTAGAAGATAGTGGCGACATTCAGCAAGAGGTTGCTGTTAGAATATTTTCACAGATACATATGAAGCTTACATATATGAAAGCTTGTGAGCATGATAGACATGCTGCTTTTATATCTCATATGCCACATGTTTTGTCTTTTTCTATTGCAAATACAGTTTTGGCTCAAGAAGATCGCGAATCTATCTTAGCTATGGCAGGGGGTGGATTTAGGTCTATGTCAAGAATTGCAAAATCATCACCAACTATGTGGGAAGATATTTTCAGACAAAATAAAGATAATGTATTAGATTCTTTAGAGATTTTTGAAAAAGAGCTATCATCTTTAAAAAAGGCAATAAAGCAAGATGATTGGGATAGTGTAAATACTCAACTTAAAGAGGGCAGAAAATTACACGATATCTTTGAATAAGATTTAACCCTATTTCTTTATAAGTTTACTATTTTCTGGATTTGATAAAAATGCATTCATTGAGTTTTCAACTCCGTGATTTGTATCTTTTGAATTATTATTCAAGTTATGCTTAGTGATATCTAGCTCTTCGTTGTAATCTGATAAATTTATAAAGATTGGTGTTTCATCAATAATAATTTGAATTATACTTAAAAGTGGAACACTAACTACACTACCAACATTTTCAGACCCGAATCCTGCTTCAAACATTAGCATATCATCAACTATCCTTGCACTATCATAAGTATAGTCAGCTAAAAAAAATAGTGTAAGTTGATTAAATTGCTCATTTATATGATCAGGAAGTTGAGGATTAAACTCTATATCTTCAATTTTACATAAAATACCAAAGTGTAAGCTATTTTCAAAAAAGTGTAAAAGTAAATCATCTATATGTTTTTTCATAAGATTTGCATAAGATTTCGTAGTTATTAGGTTTGTTAACATTGTTATTCCAAGTGTTTGATATTTGAAATTATATCTTCTTTTAACTCAAAAAAACCTATCATTGCATTGCTTATAGCAATATTTTTATATTTTAATATATCTTTAACTCTTATATCTGCTAGTTTTACCTTTGTATTTTCTAGCAAGTTCTTTTGATATGTTCCTCTAAGTAGTGATGTGGACGGTGTAAACCAGGTGTTATATTTTAAAAAGTAAAGATTTGCTATTGACGTATCAGTTACATAGTCATCTTTTATCATGATGATTTCATCATCACTTTTATTTTTTAAAATATCGATATCTTTTCTATCTAAATATTTTAGTGAATATTCTATATGTGAAGCATCAATTAAGCTAAGAGATTTAATAATTTTTTGCTTATATAAAAAATGCTCAAAACTAAAACCATCCTTATCATATATAAACTTTGTCCTATAAGTTTCATTTGTATTTGGTGGTGTTAATATATCTTTGAGTATATATTTTCTATTAAGATTTAGTTTTTTTAAAGATGTGTTTATTCTTTCTTGATGAAAGTTTAAGTGATGAAAAGTATCATCACTAAACTTAATTGTTTCAAAAAGCTTCATTTAAGAGCTAAATAATGGTGTACTTAAGTAACGCTCACCTGTATCACAAAGTATTGTTACAATAGTTTTTCCTTTGAACTCATCACGTGATGCTATTTGCATTGCTGCATACACATTCGCTCCTGCTGATATACCAACAAGTAATCCTTCCTCTTTAGCTAGCATTTTTGCTGTTTTCATTGCATCATCATTGCTGACTTTTATAATCTCACCATATACTGATGTATCTAAAACCTCAGGTATAAAACCAGCACCAATACCTTGTATTTTATGTGCACCAGCTTTTTCGCCACTAAGAACTGCTGAAGTTTTTGGTTCTACTGCAACAATTTTAATGTTTTCAATTTTTTCTTTTAGTACAGTAGATGTTCCAGTTAATGTTCCACCTGTTCCAACTGCTGCAACAAAAACATCAACTTGCTCATCTGTATCTCTTAAAATTTCTATTGCAGTAGTTTTTCTGTGTATCTCTGGATTCGCAGGGTTATTAAACTGTTGTAATACAATAGAATTATCGTTTAATTTATTTAATTTATCAGCTTCCTCTATCGCACCTTTCATTCCAGATATAGCAGGAGTTAATACAAGCTCCGCTCCAAGTGCTTTTAATAGATTACGTCTTTCTATGCTCATAGATTCAGGCATAGTTAATGTAAGGTTTAGGTTAAGCGCAGCACATATACTTGCAAGTGCTATACCAGTGTTTCCAGAAGTTGGTTCTATAATCATAGTATCTTTAGTAATTAAACCTTTTTCTAAGGCATCATTAATCATATTAAAGCCAATTCTATCTTTAACAGATGATGTTGGATTTAAAAACTCACATTTACCTAAAATTGTTGTCCCAGTTGAGTGTGATGGGTGATTTAACTTAACTAAAGGTGTATTCCCAATAAGTTCAGTAATATTTTGAGCAATTTTCATTGTGTACCTTTTAAAAATTTTAAACATCTTACAGATATTATTATTAAATTTCTTTTAATTACAAGCATATTACTTATGAATGATTTTAATGTGGAACAGTTTATGCTTAAAATTGTTATTATGTTTGTATTAGATAAATTGGAATTACAATATAAGCAAGGTGTGTTGCTTATAGT
>WFNF01000027.1 GCA_015488775.1 Helicobacteraceae bacterium | reverse complement strand
TCCAAAGTAAAAACCATTATAATCACTATCTTTTATAACAGAGTTAACTATGCTTACTCTTGCTTGGTTATATAGCTCCACATTTGCATCATCTACTTCACCACCTGCACCACCATACTCTACTACTACATGCTCTAGGCGATTATCTAGAGAACTAGAGTTTTTAAATGTTATACCATCCCATGCACCTGCTCTTTTAAGATTACTTGTAAAAACTACAGGTTTATCTTTTGTGCCTATAGCTCTTAAAGTACCAGTACTTGTTACAATAAGTCCAGTTGATGGTTCAAAAAACACCTTAGTTCCTGGGTTGAAGCTTAGAGTTGAGTTTCCTGAAACATATATCTTTGATGTAACTTTATAACATGAGCCTGCTAGATTAGTATCAATTGAGATTTGACTATCTAGCTCTGGACAAGTGATTGAATCTATTGGATTATTATTTGTAAAGCCTGAACCACCTGTTGAGCTAGTAGTATCACCACAACCACTAAGAAGAAGAACTGCTGCTGCGAAGCTTGACATATATTTAAGTTTTTTTATCATATTTAAACCCTTTATGTTTTATTTCGCAATCATAACATCATAGCGTCCTAAAAGTGTTTGGATTTTAACCCAAATTATGCAGTAGGGAGCAACAAGTAGCGTCTATGCTTGTGCATAAGGGGCGTTTAGAAAATTTTTGTGCCTACCTTATTGGTAGGTCAATAATTTTATGAATGTGCCTTGTGTACAATGATAGATGCTTTCTTAAAGTTTTCTACTTCATAATTTGGGTTTAAGTCTATACCCCTGAGCTGTAATGGTTTCTAAAAACTGATGATTAAGCTTTGCTCTTAGTCGTGAAACTACTCCTCTTCTTGTACTTTCGTTTGGAAATTTTTCTGGCCACAACGCCTCTTCAACCCTAGAGATACTAACTAACTGCCCTTTAGCTTGTACCAATAAACTAAGAAGTTCTTGCTCTTGTTTAGTTAGATGGATTTGCTCTTGTTCATAAAAAAGCTCTTTAGAAAATGGGTTATAAGTAAAACTCTCATCAAGATTTATTGTGTTTGGTGTTTTTGTTTTCTCTTGTAGAAGCAGTCTTTTAGTTGCTATTTTGATAGCAGCAGATAACTCTTTATAATTAAAAGGTTTGATCAGATATGAAGCGGGATTACTCTCTATAGCACGATCTAGATTTTTATCATCTGAAAATGCTGTTATATAGATTATTGCACAATTTATCTCTTGTTTGATTTTTTTAGCAAGAGTTATACCATCTTCATCTCCACGAATTTTAATATCCATTAAAATTATTTCTGGTAGCAAGTTAAGAGCTTTTTTATAAGCATCATTAGCGTTAGTAGATATAGCAAGAACCTCATACCCATTATCTTCAAGATAGGTGCTTAACTCTAGTGCAACTATGCTTTCATCCTCCACTATCATCACTTTAACATTCATATCTTAAACCTTATAGTATATTTTACTCCAGCACTAGAATCAATATCTATAGATCCATTTAACTGTAAAACAACAAGAGTGTCTATAAGTTTTAATCCCAAATTTTTGCTTTTATCTAAAAGTTTATCATAACCATTACCCTCATCATAAACCTCTAAAAGGTAAGTTGTATCTGTTTGTTGTAACTTAATATATATAGCACCACCATCACTTCCATAAGCGTATTTCACAGCATTTGAGACAAGTTCATTGATAATAAGACCAACATATATTGAAGTATCTACTGGCAATAAAGCATCAACCTCACTATATAAGCTAATTGAAAGTTCTTCAAATGTAGTACTCATCCCTTTAACAAACTCTTTAACATAGATACTCATATCTATGCTATCGTCTGTTTTTCTATGATATAACAACTCATGAACCTTTGCAATAGCATTAATACGACTCTCAAACTGCATCAACATAGAGTGCTCATTTTTATTTTTTGAGTATCGTTGTTGTAGTCTAAGTATTGAAAGTATAATTTGCAAGTTGTTTTTTACCCTATGGTGTAACTCTTTATAAAGTAACTCTTTTTGATCAAGAGCTAAAGAAAGTTCTTTGGTTTTATGGGTGACTTCATCCTCTATAAGTTTTTGTCTAAGGTTATACTCCACTATCAAGGCTTTATGTAAACGGCGTTTCTCTTTGTCTGCTAATGAAAATAAGTCAACATAAGCAAGTAGTAAAAAAAGTGCCTCTACACTTGTAGCAAACATCATCCATGTTGGTAGATTTGGTGTAGTATAAATCCCCAAACTATCCATAATCAAAAGTAGATAAAATAAAATCAGTATCATCCATCCAGCTAGAAAAAATCTTGCTTGTGTATAACCTTGTTTGTAGATATAGTACCCAGAGTAAGTATTAAAAAAGATAAAAATCAAACCTGTATAAACAATAGCCTCTGGTATGTAAAAGTAAAAAAAGCCTAAAAATGGCATCTGCACAACAATAAAAACAATAAAAAACTTATAAGCTTTATGGATTTTTTTATGCTGTGATGTTTCTAAAAAGTTCATAGCATACCAACTCGCAGCAACTATAACAATAGCTACCATTGGGATATTCAGATGATCATTAAAATGGATTAACCATTGAGGAGCATGTAGTTGCAATATTCCAGAATAAACCAACTGCTGATATATAAGGGACACTAAGTAAAAAGCATATAAAAAATAAGATTTACTCTTTGCATAGATAGCAACCATCAAAGAAAATATAAGTATAGAGATAATAGCACCTAAAAAGAATGTGATACTCATCTGTCTTATAAGATTATCATGATAAAACTTTTTTGGTGTTTTTAAAAACAGTTCAAACTGCAAAGTGGTTTTTTCATTTTCAACACTTAGCCATATTGTCCGTTTTTCATGTGGTTTAAATCGCAAAGTAAAAGCAGCATTAAGATAGTCTTGATCAGGCTTAACATAAAACATACCAGATATATGCTCTTTGCCATTATCATATAACACAACTTTTGGTATCATAGGATTCTCAACCTCAAGTACTCTCTCAACATGTTTATCATAAGGGTTGAAAAACTCAAGTTTTACCCATGCTGTAGCCTTATTGTCAAACCCTAAATTGATTATATTGTCTGCTTTTTTAGTAAGATTAAGTTCAACAACATCATCAAATTTTAGGTCTGAATAATCAACGTAGTATAGATTTGAACTTAACACCTCTTGAGTTGTTTCAGAGATATTTATAGTTGATCCAAATAGAGGGAGTGAAATAATAAAATATATAATAAGTTTTAAAGACATAATAAAATTATATTATGTTATATCTTAATTTAAGAGATTTTTAAATAATAAGCAAAAGTAGAAAAATAACCATAAAAGTAACTTAAAAACTATATAATTAACAAAAGAGGTCAAAATGAGAAATATATATAGCATAATCGCAAAACAGATAGTTGAAGAGGCTGGTAAAATCTTAAGAGAAGCTAGAGAGACAAACACTTTCTCTTATGAGTTTAAAGCTGACAACACACCCATAAGCAATCTTGATCAGCAAGTTCAAGACTATATGACTAAAAGATTAAAAGATAGTTTTGATATACAGGTTATGGGTGAAGAGAATTGTGATGAGATAGACACAAGTAAACCTTACTGGGCTATAGATCCAATTGATGGTACTTGGTCTTTTATAACTCATGAAAATACATCAGCTATAAACCTTTCACTTATAGAAAACAACAAACCTATAGTTGCCATAGTTTATAACCCTTTTACAAATGAGTTTTTTCACACTGAAAAAGATGCACTATCTTACATAGGTATGTTAACCTTGCCACTTAGACAAAACCCAACAGTAGCAGTTGTTAACTTTAAACCTGAGAGGGAGCACCCCATTGTGAGGAGTGTTAACCAACTTTTTAAAGAGGACAAGATAAAAAAACTTATCTCTATAGCTGGTTCAACCACCTACTCTATGTGTATGGTAGCAAAAGGTGCTTTTAGCAACTACATAGCTCACTTCAACTCAAAAACAAATGCTTGGGATTTGTCTGCTGCATGTCTGATCATCAAAAACAGTGGTGGTTTTGTAACAGACTTAGAGGGAAAAGAGATAGACCCCATAAACCACAAAGGTTACATCATAGCAAGTGCAAACGAAAATGCAAAAAATGATTTTTTAAAGATGATAAAACCACAAATAGAGAGTTTTATTGAGATGGATAAAAAAGCTACTTAATATAAACTTTTTTATAAAAATTAATTATTTTTTTAAATATATAGGTAAACTTATGCTATAATATTTTAAGGGCATCTCTAAAATTAAAAAGGTTTTTTATGTACATAAAGTTCTTAATAGTGTTACTAATAAGTTTAAGTTTTTCAGCTTGTGATTTTTTTGTAAATGAAAATAATTTAGACTCTGATACATTAGAAAAAAACTATAAAAAATTTTTAGATAAAAATCTGAATACCTATATATACAGTATAGATCAGTTTTGTTTTTGCTTACCAGATAGAGCTGG
>WFNF01000026.1 GCA_015488775.1 Helicobacteraceae bacterium | reverse complement strand
ACACCTACACAAACACCTTGTTCTAACATTATTAATATATTATGATCAGACATCTGTTTAAATACTTGTAGTTTTGTGTTTGACAAAGGACATACAGTTAAAGGTATATTGTTCTTGATCAGATACTTCATTAAAAGAGGGTCTTCAATAGAGCGAACACCATGATCAATGCGTGATACTTTAAGATCATTTATAGCTGACCAAACGTAACTTGAAGAACCCTCTTCACCTGCGTGTGCAACACATAGTAATCCCATCTCTCTAGACTTTGCAAAAACACGACTAAACTTTGAAGGGGGATTTCCTGATTCAGAGCTATCTAACCCTACTGCTTTTATATATTTTAAGTATGGTTGAGCTTGAGTTAATGTTTCAAAGGCTTCTTCCTCACTTAAATGCCTTAAAAAACAGAGTATAAGTTCGCTTGTAATCCCTAATGTTTTTTCACCATCTTCTAAAGCACTAAAGATACCCTCAATCACACATTTAAAATCAATACCTCTTTTTGTATGCGTTTGAGGATCAAAAAAAGGCTCAACATGTATTACATTTTGTTCTTTACACTTTAAGAGGTACGCCCAAGTTAAGTCATAAAAATCTTCTTTAGTTTGTAAGACCTTAGCTCCCTCATAATAAATATCTAAAAAATCTTGTAGATTTGAAAAATCATAAGCCTCCTTAAGCTCTTTTATAGTTTTAAAAGGCAGTTTGATTTGATTTTTTTGTGCCAAACTAAACATAAGTTCAGGTTCTAAAGATCCCTCTAAATGTATGTGAAGTTCTACTTTTACGAGTGAATGTATCCATTTTGAAGTTAACATTTTTTTCCTTTAGTGTGTTTAAATAGTAACATCTTTCTCTTAACATCTATTTCAATACTTGAAAAAGATAGTTAAAACTTATAAAATTTAATCCAGATTATGTAATAATACAACAAAAATTAAGAACATATGAAAACAATTTTAATTATATTATTTACAATATCTCTAACAAAGAGTATAAACGCATTGGTCCATTATGGCAAGGACGCTTTAATTACTATTTGATCAGAAATTAGGAACACTTTTTGAGGAAAGTATTTTAAATGATAAAGCTATATTTTCTAGTTTAGATAAAATACTTAAAGAGCTTGAAATAGCTACTTTACAAAAAACTTATGAATGAAAAGTACAAACGTACTGATGATGGTTTAATAAAGCAAAAACAAAAATCTTTGTCCAAGCACTTTAAAAGATGGCTGTACTAAAGCAGAGGTTGCAAGACATTTAGGTGTTACTAGTGCTCTTACTTCTCATGTGAATAAGAGTTTTAAATTTGTACCTGACCCCTAGATTTTTGACCCCTAGATTTTCGTAAGACCATAGCATAAGGAATAATAATGGTACAAAAAATAGAATTGTCACTTTTTTCAGATAGTAACAATATTACTAATGAGTCTGAGGCTATAAAAGATCGTTTCAAAACTAGTTCTTTTAGTTTTGAAACACACTATATTATTGATTACATAGCACGTTATATTAGAAAAGAAAAAGCACATAAAAACCAATATAAAGAGACTGAAAAAAAATATAGAGTTACACAACTCATCATTGCAATAGCCTCCCCAGAGTATGAGTTGATGAAATATGATGAAACTAGACATATCGTTTGTCGTCTTATTGATCCCTATTTAGATATACAAATACTACGAGGAAAGCAACGAACAGAAGCATTTTTAAGTATTATTTATAAAGCGTCAGAGTCTTTTGAAGAATTAATTCCTAATATAAAAGATACTTTTAAAAGAGCTATAGATTCCTTTCGGGATGAAAATTACAAAAATATCTGGATTCATCAAAAAAAAGTGCTCAAAGGAATTGGTACAGTAAAGCTTATCTGTGAGTTAAGTATATTTGAGTTTAAGTTGGATTTAGTTGTAGAAGATAAAAATGAAATTTATAGGAAAAACATATTTACGACTATGCCTGATTCTATCTTCTATTATCAAACATTCAAATCCTTAGTGATAGATGATGATAAAATCAGTATCACTGATCGAATATTTGAAAAACCTTTTTTTACTATCTCAATAGATGATATTAAAAAGAATGGAGAAGGTGTGTTTATTGATTTTGAAGGAGAAGTTGAAAAGGCGACTCCATGGTGGAGTGACTTTCGAACATGTATTGAAACTACAGATGATATACCTTGTCCTTCCTGATTGTCCTGTCCCCGTGTCCCAGCGGATAACCCCTCTTAAAAAGTGAATATTTTTTCAAGTTTTCAAACTTTTAAGAGCATATCCAAGAAGAAATATTGAGCATTGAGGGTCAGGTATCAGAGCATTGAGGGTCAGGTATCAAATTTAAAACACTTTCTGCTATACTTAATACTAAAGAAAAATAACAAGTAAGGCTAAACATAAAGATGCCAAGAAAACCAAGAGTAGAGTATCCTGGGTACCATCATATAATTAATCGTGGAGTTGCTCAAGGGGATATCTTTTTAAAAGATGATGATTATGTAAAGTTTTTGGAGTTACTTAAACACACAAGCAAGATTTACAATTTTAAAGTACATTCACTGTGTTTAATGACAAATCATTATCATTTATTAATAGAAACAAAAAGTGAAAATCTATCGCTTTTAGCACGACAGATTAATTCAAAATATGCTCAATACTTTAACAAAGAGTATAAACGCATTGGTCCATTATGGCAAGGACGCTTTAAGAGTTGGTTTGTGCATGATGAACACTATTTGGAAACATTAGTAAGATACATAGAACAAAATCCAATCAAAGCAAATATTACCCAAGATATAGGTGAGTACAGATGGAGTGCTTCAACATTACTATTTGATCAGAAATTAGGAACACTTTTTGAGGAAAGTATTTTAAATAATAAGGCTATATTTTCTAGTTTAGATAAAATACTTAAAGAGCTTGAAATAGCTACTTTACAAAAACTTATGAATGAAAAATACAAACGTACTGATGAGGGTTTAATAAAGCAAAAACAAAAAACCTTATCCAAGCACTTTAAAAAGATTAAAAACTTAAAAGATAGGAATGAAAAGATTTTATTAGCTTTAAAAGATGGCTATACTCAAGGAGAGGTTGCAAGACATTTAGGTGTTACTAGTGCTCTT
>WFNF01000025.1 GCA_015488775.1 Helicobacteraceae bacterium | reverse complement strand
GTACTTCCATTAAAAGAACATATATAAACTTATCTAAAAATTTAATAATTCATACTATATACCATAGATAATTTATTAGACTACTTATTATTAAATGGATAATTTAAAAGGCGTGATAGCTATAGAGTTTTTAAAAAAAATTTACAACTCTATAAGTTTTGCTCCATATCCACCCATGGAGATTGGAGCATCTTTAAAACCCTTAACACTTGGATGGGTTTTTAAAAACTCCTTAACAGAGTAAGAGAGTTTTCCTGTTCCAATTCCATGATAAACTAAGACTTCATCAAAACCTTGCATTAAGGCATCATTTAAAAATTTGTCTAGCTTTTCGTTTGCTTCTTCTGCTCTTAAACCATGCAAGTCAAGTTTTAGACCAGATTTAAAATCTTTTTGAGTTGTAACACTAACCTTTGGTTTAACATTTTTAACATTTCCACTAGGTTTTAAATCTCTAAGTTTTACCCTTAGTTTCATTAACTCAGTTTCTATAAAAGCCTCATTTCCTTTTATAGAAACTATTTGAGCTTGTTGGCTTAGGTATTTAACTCTTTGTCCAACTTTAAACTCATAATTGTTATTTTGTTTTATCTCTTTTTCATACTTTTTTGGTAAATTTTTATTTGCTTCATTTAGTTTTTTATGTATCTCTTTTGTAGAGTTCATAGAAGCAGCTTCTTTAGCTGATTTTATAGCTATAGAGTACTCTTTTTCTAAGATGCGTCTATCTTTTAAAAGTGTATCATCCATATTGATGGCTTTATCTTTTAAGTCTGTTTCTAAACTTTTAACACTTTGAAGACGTTTATCTAACTCTTTATTTTTTTGTTTTAATTCACGCTCTAGAGTTGAACCTCTTTCAATAAGAAGATTTAACCTTTCGTGTTGCTCCCCATAAACCTCTTTAGCTTCACTTACAATATGTGGTGGAATTTTATACCTAAGTGCAGTTTCAAAGGCATAAGACTTACCTATAATACCACTTAAAAATTCATAAGTAGGTTTTCTTCTCTCCTCATCATATATAGCAGCCATTAAAGAAACATCATCTCTATCTGCCATTAAAGAGGCTAAACGTTTATGGTGAGTAGTAACTATGACTTTTTGACCTCTTTTTATAAGTTCATCTAAAATAACTTTAAAAAGAGCAGCAGCCTCATCTGAATCAGTTCCAAGTTCTATCTCATCAACACCTATTAAAGCATTTTTTTCACTAAATTGTTCTGAAAAAGCAAGCATACGTCCAGCAAAAGTTGAAATATCATTTTTAACATTTTGTGGATCATCAATAATTGCATTAATTTTTTTAAAAGTACCTATTTTTGTTTTTGTTTTATCACAATGAAAAGGTATTATATATTTTGCCATAATGCTAGATGAAAGTATAGATTTTAGCAACATAGTTTTACCACCAGCATTTACACCAGTTATCATTAAAACATTACCATTAAAATCAACATCAACACTTTTTGCATTATCTATACTTGGGTGTTTAAACCCATAAAGAGAGATATCTTGATTTGGAAGTGATTTTATAATTTGAGTAGAAGTTGCTCTTGCAAAAAGAACCCTAGCTTGGTAATGATCAAACTTTGTAAACTCTTTATCTATAAACTTTAAAAAAAGTTCTATCTCTTTAAGTTTAATACTAAAAGATTTTGCATATTCAAAAGAGATTCTATCTTTTTCTTGATTTAAAGCTCTAATTTTATCTTTAGATTTCATTATAACATCTGGACTTACAAAGAAAAAACCTTGAGTTGAACGTGAAACTATAGAGCCTTTTAAAACAGAGTTAAACCCACCCCTGACTAAAAGAGATTCTTGATCATTTATATAATGTACTTGGTTATCTACCAAATAAGATGAAAGTTTAGAATTATAAATAAGCCTTTTTAGTTTAGCGCTAATCTCATTTTTTTCATTTGCTATGTTTGAGCTTAGAGATAAAAGTTCTTCATCTCTATCCTCTTTAAAACTACCCTTAGTATCAAAATAAGAGTCTATATCTTTTATCTCATCTGGTATAACTATCTTTTTTAAATACTCACCAATTAGACCTTTAAACTCTTGATTATTAAGATAATTAAAATACCTAGTAACTTTTAAAATTTCAAAAATAGATTCAAAACCCAAGACTCCACTTTTTTTTAGATGCATTAATGGTGTATGAAAATCTTGAGTATGTGGGGGTGCATTAAACTCTAGTTTATCAAGTGCTTCAATATACCTAAAATGTAATTGTTGATCACCTTGAAGTATGATTGAACAATCACGAGAGAAAAAACTTTGGAGGTGTTTAACATGATTGTCTATATCAAGTTTAGTAAAAAGAGTATCTATTGACATATTTCAGAGTCTATCATCTTTGAATAGTGTGGAGTGTCTTTTTTACCTATAAATGTAGAAGTTCCAACGCTATAAGTAAAATTTGTATAATTTACATCATACTTACCACATTTCAAAGTTTTACCCTGTTTAAAAGCAACTTGAATATCTATGATATGTTCTCTTAGATTTTGAGTATGTACATTATAAAAATAGCCAAATAAAACTATAAAAGCTAAAGCAGAAACTATAGATATTTTCTCTCTATTTCCAAGCTCAGTAAAAAAGTGCAAAATAGCAAAAAGTAAAACTAATATAGTAGCGATTAAGATATAACCCATTATGATAAACCTCTAATTTGATTTGTAATATCACCAGCACCAAAGCCTATAACTAAGCCATCATTTATGTTTTGAACTATTTTAGTATCTTTCAAAATATTTAAAGAGTTTTCATCACGACTAATACAATCAGCTAAAAGTAAATTATATTCACTAAACTCTTTTTTAAAATCTATATTTTGTTCTTTCTCACCAACAGCGTAAACAGGTAAAATAATAAGTTTATCTATACCTTTAAAACAGTTTACAAACTCTTTCATATTGTCTATAGTTCTTGAGTATTTATGTGGTTGCCAAACAGCAGTTATTTGATCAAACTTTTTAAGTTTAGCATACTCTTTTACAGAACTAATAGTTGCTTTTATCTCTGTTGGATGATGAGCATAATCATCTATAAAAATACTTTTTGAATCTTTTTTAACTATATCAAAACGTTTTTTTATACCCTTAAAACTTAAAATATTTTTTCTAATATCTTCAACATCCATACTCTCTAAAGATGCAAGTAT
This sequence comes from Helicobacteraceae bacterium, assembly GCA_015488775.1. Taxonomy (GTDB): domain Bacteria; phylum Campylobacterota; class Campylobacteria; order Campylobacterales; family Sulfurimonadaceae; genus WFNF01. The sequence continues at coordinate 6,934 of WFNF01000025.1, read as the reverse complement.
CGCTAACGATGCATCAAGAGCAATATGCTCACCAAAACCCCAAACACTAAATTCACCTAAATCTTTAAGTGTAAAATTTGTATGTGGTTCATCATCTATAAGTAAGTAGTTAATATTTTTAATATCTTTTGATGGATAAAGTCTTATGGCTTCACCAACATAAGTACTCAAATAATCATCTTCAGCATTAATTACTCTAATTTTAGCCTTATCAATAAAACTTTTGTATGAGTTGTAAAATCTATCATAATCATACTTATAATACTCCATATGCTCAGGTTCAGCATTAGTAACTATACTACAATAAGGATTAGAATTTAAAAAACTACCATCACTCTCATCAGCTTCAAATATAACTCTATTGCTATCTTTATCAAATCTTACATTTGATTTAAAATCTTTAGATTCAGCTCCAACTATAGCATTTCCACTCATAATAGCAGTTAATATAGATGAAGTTGTACTTTTACCATGAGCACCAGCAACAGCGTAAACCTCTTTATTATTTAAGATTTTTAGTAAAGATTCACGTCTAGCTAGAACCTCTATATTTTTTGCTTTTGCCTCAATATATTCAATATTTGTATCTTTAATAATAGCAGAATGTATAACTAACTCTTGATCAGTAATAGCATTTTTAGAGTGTGGTACACAAACATCTATACCCATATTTTGCAACTCTTTTGTAATTAGTGTTTCATTTAAATCAGAACCACTTATCTCATGCCCTTCAAAGTGTAAAAACTTTGCTAGTCCTGAGAGTCCTATGCCACCTATACCTATAAAATGTATCTTCATCTATACCCTATTTTTATTTAAATTCACTAAGGTAAAAAGTACCTTTTTTTACTACTGCTTCAACATCACACCCATTATCAATAAAATCTTCTATATTTCTTTTAGCTTTTGTAGCTGCAACATGCATATCCATAGAAGAACTAAAATCATTGTCATTACTTAGACCTGATAATATCTCAAAAAGAGCAGATGCATCTTCATATTTATTCATAGAATAATGCTCAATAGCGTACTCATATAAAGCTCTAAGTGTTGAAAAGTCTTGAGCATTTTGCATATCAAAAGTTTTTCCACTCTCTAAGGCATCTGTTAAGTTTTCAAGTGCTAATTCAAGTATATTAGCATAATATTTGCTAAGTGTTTCATCATCAAATTTTTCAGTAGCTTCAGCTTCTAACATATAAAGTGCAGCTATATCTCCACTAGTTTGTGCTTCTAAAATCTTCTTTTTAACAATATTCATCTAATGCCTTTTTAAGTCTAATAAGTGACTCTTTTGTATTTTCTACACCCTCTACAAGTGCTATACGGATATAACCCTTAGCAGGATTAACCTCTCCACGACCTAAAAATTCGCCTGGTAAAACTTTTATAGAATAGTTTTCATAAAGTTTTTTTGTAAATTCTAAAGCATCACCAACATATATCCAAAGATAAAAAGTAGCTTTTGGTATCTCAACACCTAAGATTTCCTTAGCAAGTTTAAAATTTTCATTATATATTGCTCTTGAGGCAGCAACATGTTGCTCATCATTCCAAGCAGCTGCGGCTGCTTTTTGAAGTGGTAATGGCGATGCACATCCTATATAAGTTCTGTACTTCATATACTCTTTAAGTATCTCTTTATCTCCAGCTATGAAACCTGATCTAAGACCTGGTGCAGATGAGCGTTTAGATATAGAGTTAATCACTAAAATATTTTTAAAATCAGTGTTTCCAACATGAGTTGAAGCTTCTAAAAGTGATGGTATCTTCTGATCAGTATATAGCTCTGAGTAACACTCATCATTTAAAAGTACAAAGTTGTGTTTCAGTGCTAGTTTTACCCAAACTCCTAACTCATCAATATCTAAAACACTAGATGTTGGATTGTTTGGGAAGTTGATTATAACAAGATTACAACTACTTAACTCATCCTCATCAATTAATGGTTTAAAATCATTCTCTTTTAGTAAATCAATATGTATAGTTTTAGCACGACTAGCTATAGTAGCACCCTCATATATTTGATAAAAAGGGTTAGTAAATGCCATAACAGGATTTTCAATATCAAAAAGTAAAAATTGAGGAAAGTTAAACAAAACTTCTCTAGTACCAAAGGTTGGAATAATTTGTTCATCACTTAGAGAGGTGTTAAATCTTTTTAAAACAAAAGATTTCATAGCATCTCTAAGGTAACTCTCACCAGCAGTTTTTGGGTATTTTTTAAGTAGTCCTGTCGATTCTTTTAAAGAGTTTTGAATAAAATCTGGAGTTTCAAACTGAGGCTCACCAATAGTAAGAGCAAAAAGTTTTAAATCTGGATTTGGGGTCAACCCTTCTAAAAGAGTATTTAATTTTTCAAATGGGTAAGGCTCAAAGTTCATAATAATCTTTAAATTTTTTTGAAATTGTAGCATAAAAGCACTAAATCAAGCCTTTTTCTCTTGTCCCAACCTATATATAGCAAAATCATACTTTATAGGATCATTTTTGTCAAAGAGTTTTAAAGTGTTTGTTAACTCAATTGCTGCTTCTAAATCATAAGTTTTTCTTTTTAAAAGTCCCAACCTTAATGAAACATTTTGAGTATGAGTATCTAAAGGGATTATAAGATCTTTTTTATCAATCTTACTCCACAATCCTAAATCAATATTGTCCTCTCTTACCATCCACCTTGTAAACATCATCCATCTTTTTAAAGCACTAGAACCCTTTGTTTTTAATGATACTTTTCCAACTAAAAAATTATAACCTTGAGTGTTTAAGTCCAACTCATTTTTTATCGCCTCTATACATGCATAAACTCCATCAATGACAGAGTTATCTGTTTTGTACGCATTGTAATAAATATTTTCTAAAGAACTTTTTGCCTTTAATCTTTTTAAGGATATAAAAATACCAATAACATCATTTGAATTTTGAAATCTATAATAATGATTAGAAAGTTTCTCTTTTATTATCTCTTCACTCTGATCAAGAAGAGTAAAATCTAAACTTCTTAAAAATTTTACAATTGCCTTTACATTACCGTAAGCAAAAAGGGCACATATTAGTGCAATATACTCATCATTGTACTCTCTTGCCACTATAATTGGATCAAGTGAATCTTCACTAACTGCTTCATATGAGTTTCTACTTTTTACCTCTTTATCTAATCTATCTTTTAAACTTTGAGTTGATATAACTTTTTCCTTTCACTAGAACCTGCAATATTTAACTGCTTTCTATATTTTGCTATGGTTCTTCTAACCATTTTTATTTTAAATTTTTCTTGAATCATATCTAATATTTTCATATCACTAAGAGGTTTAAGCCTTGGTTCATCTTGTATGATTTTACTTAAAAACTCTTTTATAGTTGCATTTGATATATCTTCATCTATAGCAGTTGTAAAAAACTCTTTCATAGCAAAAGTACCACGCTCACAAGCTATATATTTATTTGCAATAGCTCTTGATATTGTAGATGGATTATGACCAAATTCATCAGCTAATGTCTTAAGAGTTAATGGCTTTATATCCCCACCAATAAAAAAATCATATTGATATTCAACTATCATCAAACCAATTTTATATAAAGTTGCTTTTCTCATAGCTAGAGCGTCAATAAGCCCCCTAGCCTCTTTTAATTTTTCATTTATAAATTCATGATCAACACCATAATTTGTATCTATAGTTACTTGAGGATAATATTCATCATTTATTTTAACCTCTATCTCATCTTCATTATTAAAATATATCATTATATCGGCTACAATTTGAGTAGATTCTTCCATAAACTCCATTATAGGTGGATTTTTAAAAGAGTTAATAACTCTCATACATTCAGAAAATCCTGTCTGCTTTGAGTATGTGTGTATGTTGTTTAAGTCGTGTATAACTTTTAAAGTAAGCTCATAAGCTTCATCTTTAACATCTGAATTATCTAATTGGAACTCAAAAGATTGTGCTAAATTAAAAGAACCGATACCAAGTGGTTCTAAAAATGAAAACCTTTTTTGAACCTTATAGAACTCATCTTCATCCATATAATTGTCTTTACAAAAAGATGAGATGTCACCTTCAAAATAACCATACTCATCAAGGTTTTCTATTATAAATTTAGCAATTTTAAAAGAGGATGGAGTTGGAAAAATTGAGCTATCTATCTGTTCATAAAGTTTATCAAAAAGTGTATCTTTACTTGTAGTTAAAGCTTCAAGAGCATCAGTTCTAGAGTTTGATACGGCAAAATTTTGATAATTCCTCATTTTAGGCATTTTTGATTCAAAAGATTCTTCAAAACCAGAAACAACTTCAACAAGTGGATTTTCCTCTATAAAAGGTTTTATAGTTTCATTTATCTCACATAAAGATGTTTGTAAAACTGGTAACCAGTTTCTAAGGGTATTTGAAAGTTTATTTTTTGATTCAACACTCTGATTTACCCTTAATGCCATATGATTTAGTCCTTAGAACTTAAAATTTTCACCAAGATAATGTTCACGAACATCATCATTTTGTGCTATTTCATCTGCACTACCACTTGCTAAAAGTTCACCCGCTTTAATAACATAAGCCCTATCACAAACAGCTAATGTTTCACGAACATTATGATCAGTGATTAAAACACCTATACCGTATTCAGATAGTTGCCTAATCACATTTTGTATATCAACAACTGCTAAAGGATCAACCCCAGCAAAAGGTTCATCAAGAAGTAAGAACTTTGGAGCATTAACTAAGGCTCTAGCTATCTCAGCACGCCTTCTTTCACCACCAGACAAAGAGATACCTTTTCTTGCACGAATTGGTTCTATATTGAACATATCAAGAAGATCATCTATTCTAATCTCTTGTTCATCTTTACTCATTTTTGAAGCTTGTGCAGCAATTTTTAAATTATCTTCAACACTTAAGTCTTTAAATATAGAAGCTTCTTGAGGAAGATAACCTATACCTTTTTTTGCTCTTTTATGAAGTGGTAAACTAGAGATATCTTCCCCATCAAAAAAAACTTTTCCATCACTTGCTTCTACAAGTCCACAAATCATATAAAAAGTTGTTGTTTTTCCTGCACCATTTGGACCAAGCAAACCTACAACTTCGCCAGTTTCAACATCTAAAGACATCCCCTTAACAATTTTAAGATCTTTTATATTTTTTACAAGTGCTTTTGCTTCAAGTTTATGCCCCATATATCTCATACTCTCTTTGATTACTTTGTTTATTTATATTGATGTATAGTACATCAAAGCCAGCTTTATTTAAGAAATTAAAAAGGGTTTCATCCGCCCACTCTAAAAAGTGCAAACCATCTTTTTCTAACTCTTCAAGCATACCTAAAGAGATAAAATTATCTAAACCCTTGTTGTATAAATCATAATGAAAAATTTTATTATCATAAACTTGTTGAAGTGAAAAAGTTGGTGACGTTACAGAATCTTTAATATTTTTAAATTTTGCAAACTCTTTTACAAGTGTAGTTTTACCACTTGCTAAATCACCTCTTAAAATAACAATTCCATTATCTTTTAGAAGCTTATCTATCTCGTTTATAAGTATATCTATCTGATCAAGAGATAACTCAAATTTTTCTTTTAAAATGATGATGAAACCTTAACAATTTGCTTCAATTTTTCTAAAGCTTTTTTAGAATTCAACATCTCATTTGCAATCTCTATACCGTCTTGCATATCACGAGCAATACCATCTACAACAAAAGAGCTAGCAGAGTTTAAAACTACTATATCTCTTTTAGCATCTTTTATACTACCATCAAATATACCTTGTGTAATTATTGCATTTTCTTTTGCATCACCACCAAGTATAGCTTCAAGTGGAGCCTTTTTAAAACCTAATTGTTCAGGATCTATCTCAAAATAAGAGATATTATTATCTTTAACTCTCGCGGCGTGTGTTACACTAGATATAGATATCTCATCCATCCCCTCATCTGAACTAACAACTATTGCAGACTCGGCATTATTTTTTAAAAGAGCTTCTGAAATTTTTCCAATAAAGGATTTATCAAAAACACCAAGCATATATTTTGAAGCATTTGCAGGGTTAGTAAGTGGTCCTAAAACATTAAAAACAGTTTTAGTATCTATACTTTTTCTCACTGGCATTATAAATTTCATAGCATCATGGTGATTTTGAGCAAACATAAAAGTAAAACCTGTCTCTTCTAAAAGTTTTGCAGAATTTTCTAAAGACAGGTCAAGCTTTACTCCCAACTGCTCAAAAAGATCTGCACTTCCAGATTTAGAGGTGATTGAACGATTACCATGTTTTGCAACATATAGTCCTGCACTTGAACAAAGCATTGCAGTTGTGGAAGATATATTGAAAGAACCTATTTTATCTCCACCTGTACCAACAATATCTATAAGTTTACTTTTTAATTCTTTTGGAACAAATAGTGGAGTTGCGTAAGATCTCATAACATTTGCACCAGCAGCTATTGCTTCATAAGGTGTATTTTCATCTAGTTTTAATGAGATTAAAAACTCTCTCATCTCAGTATCATCCATTTGATGATTAAAAAGTTTTGTAAACTCTTCTATATATCCATCATAATTCATTAAACTTCCTTAATATATTTCTCTTGTTGTGATTTAGGTGTGGATTTCATTATAGGTAATTCTAAGACTTTATACGATTTTGAAAACTCTAAGTAATTCAATTTTACTATATCTCCAACTTCAACATCTTTACTTGGTTTTACAACTTTATCATTAATTTCAACAACACCATTTTTTAACATATCTTGGGCTATTGAACGTCTTTTTGTAAGATTTACACTGTTTAAAAATTTATCTATTCTCATAGATGTATTGTAGAACAAGTAAACTAAAAATAGTTTGAGTTTTGGAATGTTTATTGCTTAATTATAAAATTATTATTTTTTGTAACTTTTAGTCAATATTAATGTTTATAAATATGAGTAGGAG
>WFNF01000024.1 GCA_015488775.1 Helicobacteraceae bacterium | reverse complement strand
TCAAAAGCCCTATATTAGGAGGTCTGAAACTTAATCAAAACTAAAAGTTCGCAAATCATTGTGTTACACATTAGTCAAACATAGTTTTACTAACTTTTTTGAACCTAAAAAATGTAAAAAGCCCTAAAATAGGCTCAAAAAAGTTCGCAATGGATTTTCTCAAATGGTTCTTCTCTATCTCCTAGTTCAAATGACTTCGGTATGCAGTTTTCACATAGATGGTAAAACCTTAAACTATCGTATTTTTTGTTAATCAGTTTTTTAAGTTCTATCTCTACTAAAAGAGCATCTTTTTTAGCTTCGCTAAGTTCTATTTCAAAAACTGAGTAGTTAACTCTATCCCCATAAGCACCCAAAATATCTGAAAGTTTTGTTCTACGCTTATCATTTGTTATGTCGTAACTTACCATATATTTCATTAAAATTTTCCTATAAAAGCTTTATATCTTTCACTATCACCATTAACAAGTTTAGCAAGATTAAAACACTGAGATTGGATGATATTTTCTAACTTATTGGACTCTTTTCTCCACATTGTGTAAGAACCAAGTTTCTCTTTTATATTTTTTGCTATAAGTTGTCTGCTAGGCTTAGTAAGTAAACCATCTTTTCCAAGTTTTATAGGCTCATCTTTGTTTAGCATACTAACTATTGTTCTATCTACAATAAAAGTTCTAAACTCTTCTATCATATCGTAAGTTAAAGTTGGTTTTTTATCATCTAGTGAATGTAAAAAAGAGATGTTTAGATTTAGCCCAGCATAAACTAATGAATGTTGAACCTTCCCATAAAGAAAAGCATAAGCGTAGTTAAGAGATGAGTTTACAAGATCTTTTGCACCAAAAGTGACACGCTTTTTAAACGGAACTTCAAGTACAAGCTTTAAAGCATCCCAGTAAGAGGCAGATATACTACCCTCATAACCCATAAGTTCAGAAACACTAGTTGAACTTTTCATTTTATTTATACCAAGTTCTATGGAGTCTATCTGTTTATCTAATAGTTTATGATATTTAGGGCACCTCTAAAAACCCTAGTACCCCTCAGAGGGAAGAAAAAAAGATGAGATTTTATAAAAGCTTTTATGAGTCATAGCCGTAGCTATGGCGATTAAAAGTTTTATGAAATATCGCTTTTTTTATCCCTCCCTTTGGGCATTACGAAGGAGCTCACACTCCGCGTTAATCTTTTTCGACTTAGCTTTGGCTAGGTCTTCAAAAGATTGCCTTGATTGTAAACTCCTTCGTAATGCTGAGGGGCACTAGGGTTTTTAGAGGTGCCCTTTATTCAAATACTTAAGATAATTTACTTGATTTTTTGCCTTACCACGGATGAAAGCTTTAGCAAGTTCTAGGTGAGTAGGTGTGTTAAGAAGTTTTGCTTGTTTATTAACTATTTGGCTCATACTTGATTTATAGGTGATGAGTGACGCGTAGCTTAAGGCATCACGATTAATAAAATCTATGCTTATGGAGTTGTCAGCACATTTTTTTATAACATCACTTGAAAGAGAAAATCCCTTACCCTCAAACACAACTCTTGTAATTTTGTTTATAGGAAAACTGCTAACAACTTTACCATACTTTTTAAGTACTAACTTGTTTTTTGATACTCCTAGCATTAAACCTGCTTGTGCTATATGTAAAGTAGAATCATTTGCAAACTTTTTTGCGTACTTGTTTTTTTTCTTTGCTATTTTAGTGCTAGTGTCTTTGTAAGATTTATCTGCCAAATACTTTTCATAACCTAAGGCTATGATGTGATTTATCTCTGCTTGCACCTGTTCATCATCAAACATAAAACGAAGTTTAACTTGTTCTAGCAATATATGAAACTCTTTTTTTGTTTTTATATCTTTACTCTTTTTGCTAAGAAAGACTTTATGAGCTAATGTTTTTTTTAAAGCTTCTTGCAGAGCTATGTATTGTAAAGAGTTTGGTGTAAGGATTTTTAAGTAGTAGTTTTTAAGAGATCTGATGTAAGTATTAATATCTTTAACAAACTGCATAAAACTCAATCTAGTTTTGGAAAAGCTTTCTAACTTTACTAAAGATTTTTCTAATCTTTCATCTTGTACTTCTCTGTTTCTTCCTTTAAAATCTACACCTAAAAAACTAAACCCATCGCCAACATGAACAACTTTAGTTTTGTCATAATTCAGCTTTAGCTTTATAGATTTTAAAAACTTTTTAAGCTCTTTCAACTCTGTATAAGCCTCACCTTTTCCTTTAAAAAAAAGTATAAAATCATCTGCGTAACGAACAAATTTTATCTCTTTTTTTTCTAAAAACTTATCCATTTCATTAAGATATATATTTGAGAGTAATGGTGATAATATATCTCCTTGATGAACACCATAAAGATGATCTTCATAATTTTGTTTTTTAAACCCACCAACTTGCATAAACAATGAAAGTAATCTAACTATGCTTTTATCTTTGATGTTTTGACTAAGTAACTTAAGTAAGAGTTCATGATCAATAGTTTCAAAATAGTTTTCTATATCTGTTTTTAGAATGATTAGGTTTTTTTGGTTAATGTACTCTGTAGTTCTGTTTATAGCCTTTAATGTTGACTTATCTGGTCTGTAAGCGTAAGAGGCGTTAGAAAAAAGTTTATCGAAGTAAGGATTTAGATTTTCATAAAGCACTTTTTGTACAAGTTTATCTTTAATAGAGCTAAGAGCTATTGGGCGTTTTTTGTTTGAACCTTCTTTGTCTATCTCTATTTTTTTAAGAGGTTCTGGGGAGTAAAGTCCAGTTAAAACTCTCTGCATCAAAGAATCTATATTTTTACTAAAGTCTTTCTCAAAAGTTACAAAGTCAACCTCATCAAGTCCAAATGATTTTTTGCTTATATACTCATAAGCATCCTCAAACGATTTTTTGCTAATCACATAGTTTAATGGTTTAGTAAACATCTAGATAACTTTATAAAACATTTTAAATATATTTAAAAACATTATTTTCATACTAAGATACTATCTAAAGCTTACTTAAATAAACAAAACTATAAAGTATTTTAGAGTTCTGATAAACTAGTTATGAGAACTATTTGATCACTTTGAAGTTTCTTTAGTTCTTGTGTAAAGCCACTCTTACTAAAGAGTAAATATTTTTTTACAGGGAGCTTACTATCTATAAATTTTACTTTAGATTTTAGGTTTTTTAGTATATCAATACCTACTTTTTTGTTGCTGTACTTACACTCAGCTACTATTAGGTAATCCTTAGCTACTGCAATGGCATCTATCTCTTGTGATTTGTTCCACCATCTGCCACATTTTAAGACATCATAGTTTTGAAGTATGTAGTTTATGGCTAAATCTTCATAGCTCTTTGCAACAAAACTATTAAAACTTTCCTCTACTTTGGCTAAAACAAGCTTAGTGTTTCCAATCTCTAACTGACTTCTGTATGGTAATACATAAAAAAACCAAAACCTAAAAAAGTTATCTTTTATGAAATAAAGCCCTTTTTTACTTTTAAGTGGATTTGATTCTGTTATGGGTACATCTTTATATATAAGATCTAATTCTATAAGTTTAGAGATAAAAGATGTAATATTTTGAACATTTTTGTTAAGTTTACCTGCAATATTTCCTAACTTGTGTTCACCACTAGCTATAATCTGTAATATAGAAAAGTATGTCAAAGGCTCGCTTACCTCATTGTTAAGAATAAACTGAGGTTCGCTATATAAGTAAGAGTTTGAGTCCAATATGTTTTTTTCTATACTTTTAAAAATATTTTTTGTATCTTTAAACATCTCAAGGTATTTTGGTACACCATAAACCACACTATATAGTTCTATAAGCTCGTTTGTTGTTTTGTTTTCAAAAAACTCACTAAGATACTTAAACTCTAATGCTTCAAGCTTTATAGCACTAGTTCTACGCCCATACAGTGGTGAGCTATAAGATAGTGTCTGCTCATACATCATGGAGATTATAGAACCACAAAGAACTAAGTGTATGTTTTTGTTTTTTAAAAGTTCATCTACTATGTACTGAAACTCAGATGGGATAGACTTTTGTGTTTTTACAAGGTACTGAAACTCATCTATTATAACAATAAGCTTTTTTTCAAAAGTTTTTTTTGAGATATACTCAAAAAGCTGTTTCATACTTGTAAGATTTAAGCCTCTTAAAAAGTCATCCTCTAAGAAATCTGCCACAATATCTTGAAATCGTTTCAAAACAATACTAAAACTCTCTAAAGTTACAAGAAAGTATATAGCTGGTTTAGCTTTTACATACTCTTTCAAAAGAGTTGTTTTTCCAACTCTTCTTCTCCCATAAAGCACACTGAAACGAAAATCACAATGTTGATACTCTTCATTTAAAAGCTCTAACTCTTTGTCTCTATTTACAAACAAAAGATTCCTTTTATCGTTTTTAGATTATGATAATATCAAAACGATACTTAAAAAAACTTTTACCTCATTCCACCTATCCTGAAGCACTTCCCTTAAGTTAAGGATTAAAAACAGATTTTTTTACTTATTTTTCCTGCCACATCCAATGAAGTTTTTCTATCTCTTTGGAAGTGAGGCTTCAGGCCAATGCCATTTCCTTAAGCCTAAAAACCCCATCAGATAGCACTTTTTCGTTCCACCTCTCCTGAGGTGGAATGCATACAATAATTATAATCACCAAAATCTTTCAACTTTGCATTCTCATAAACATTAGTAACCAATGCAATATAGTGCAAGTTACAAAGTTAGAGTATGTTGGTTCATATATTTTAT
>WFNF01000023.1 GCA_015488775.1 Helicobacteraceae bacterium | reverse complement strand
AGAGGGAAGAAAAAAAGATGAGATTTTGTAAAAGCTTTTATGAGTCATAGCCGTAGCTATGGCGATTAAAAGTTTCACAAAATATCATTTAGTGATATTTTTGCATTGAGCTTTAGCTCTTATACTAAATATCGCTTTTTTTATCCCTCCCCTTTGGGCATTACATAGGAGCTCACACTCTGCGTTAATCTTTTTTGACTTAGCTTTGGCTAGGTCTTCAAAAGATTGCCTTGATTGTAAACTCCTATGTAATGCTGAGGGGCACTAGGATTTTTAGAGGTGCCCTAAAACAAATTAGGAAGATTCTTTGATCAAATACTTACTTCCACTTTTCTTTAGTGTTACAACCCTTTTTTCACTTGAAATATCTATTAATAAAGGAAATGAAAACTCTTCGGAGTATGCTATATTTCATATTAAAGATAAAAATTATTTTACATGCTCTAAGGAGCTAAATGATTTTAACAATATTACTAAAATTATTTGTACTTTTGATAAAAAGCCAAAAAGTTTAATCAGAGATTTTCATGATGATTATTTTGATGTTACTACCTCTTTTAACAAAACAAAATTTTATATAAATATAAAAATACTAAAAAAAGCTAAAATGCAAGCTATGGTGTTTGATCTAAAAAAGGATGATGAGATATTTCATGCTGATGTTACTAGGGCTAAAGAGTATGTTATAACATCTTACAAAGATTCACCACCTTTTGTCTCAAGTGATATAGAAAATGATTTAACTTTGGCTATGCCTGTAAAATTTGAAAACTCTACTCTATATATTGGCTCTTTAGATATAAACTCAAATCCTGTTAAAATACAAAGAGTTGAAGATGTCTCTGAGTACTTGGAGATTAAAAAGTTTTATAAAATCAAAAAATATGATCATACTTTAGAGTTAATAGATGAACTTGAAACATCATACCCTAACTCTATATTTAACAACGAGATTGCAATATATAAAATCAGATCATATGCAAATCTGAAATCTTATGAAAATGTTATAGAGCTTGGCAAGGTGTTTGTTAGAAAGTATGCTAGTGATGAAAATATCCCTGAGGTTTTAGCTTACTTGGCAAAGGCATATAGTAAAATGGGTCTAAATATAGATGCTGATTACTTTTTTGATAGACTTTTTTCAGAACACACTGACTCAAAATATGTAGAACTAGGCTACATATTTAAGGCAGAACAGCTTGAAGCAACTGGTAGCTCAAAAAAGGCTATAAAGTACTATAAAAAGGCTATCAACAACACTAAAGATATGGAGATAGCATCAATAGCTGCTGATCATATGGTACGTTACTATATGGACTTAAAAAGGTTCAAAAAAGCTAGTGAGATTATATATAAACTTATTAAGGGTAATCCATCTTATCTAAAAGAAAATAGAGCTAGGTTTGTTGAGTATGCTTATGCTTTTTCAGATATAGAAGATTTGAAAACTGCAAGTAGTGTAGCTGGAACTATTTTAAAACAAAGTACAAAAAAGTATGATAGATATGAAAAACTATATAAAGATTATGCTATTTGGCTTAGTAAACTTGATGATACAACAAAGGCTTTAGATGCATTAAATACATATCTAAAAGATTATAAATATGGCTCTTATGTTGATCAGATAACTACAGCTAAAGATGAGCTGTTTTTTAGTGATAATGATTCAAATATCTCTGCAAAATTTGAAAAATATGATTACCTAATGAATGAATATAAAGGTAGTGAAATTGCAGATAAGGCATTATATAAAAAAGCAAAGTTATGTTTTGATAATGCTATGTACTCTGATGTGTTGGGTTTAAATCTTAGCTCTTTAGATAAAGAGGTTTATAAAGATGTTGACTCTATAGTTTTAGACTCAAAAATAGAACTTATTAAATCTCATTTAGACTCTGGTGAGTGTAGTGGAATACTTAGTTATTTGGACTTTATACCATCTGATTTTACTTTAGATTACGACAGTAAACTTTTTAAATGTTTAGTAGATTTGGGTAAGTATAAAAAAGCTTTGATAGTTAGTGAAAAATATATTAAACAAAATAATTATGAGTTAAAAAGAGAGTGGTTACTTAAAAAAGCAGATGTTGATTTTAAAATCTCAAACTATAAAACTTTACAAGCTGAGAGTAAAGATTTGAGTTTAATGTTTAAAAGAGGCTCATCACAATGGTGTAAGTCTTTAAGATACTATTTTGATGCATCAAAAGAGTTAGGTGACAAAAGTATCTTAGACACTATAACCAAGCTTGAAAGCTCATGTTCAGATAGATTTAAAGATATAGGAAGATACAAAGCTGTTTTTAACTATGCTGCTAAAATTAAAGATGATGTTATGCTTTCAAAGTACGCTTCTATAATTATGAAAGAGCAAAAAGATAAAAATGCTTATATCTACACTCCATCACTAGAGTTTATCTATTTCCAAAGTTTGGTTAATCTTGGAAAAAACAATGATGCTATAAAAGTTTTAAAAAGTCTATCAAACAAAGATAGTTTAACTTCTGATCAGAAAGCTAAGTTGTACTATATGTTAGGTTCTACATATCAAAAAGAGAAAAATGTAAAAGAGGCAAAGAGATATTATAAAAAAAGTATAGATAGCTCTAAAGACTCTTCATACTCTAAGCTTTCAGCTGATGCAATAAAACTTATATAAGGTAAATTTTGAAAAAAAAAGATGGATTAGGACGTTTGGTAATGATACTTACTTTTGTGTTGTTTGGGATATTTGTTATATTACATCCTGAAGCAATCTACCAAGATAAGAGCAGTTTTATAAATATATCTTTAGGAAGTATTTTGCTATTAACAGGAATGGTTATGCTTTTTAGGACTAAGAAAAATACTTAGTAGGTTGGTAATTACAGTCCACTTTTATTTTGGAGTTGAGACTTCAGTCTCGCCCTTTATAAGATGTTTTAGATTCTATTGAACTTAAAAGTTAAATAGAAAATGATATCACTATAAACAGGCAGAACAATCACGACAATCATAATGATCAGGAACATGTTCTTCAACATAATCTTCCGCATCTTCATAGGTATCTAAACAATCTACCCAATATCCTTTTCCAGTTCATCCATGTTGTCTTACATATCCGCAATCTTCATCGTGAATTATTGCTCTTTCTCTATGTAAAAATTTTATCACCAGCTTTTTGAATATCTTGAAGTTGTAGATATAAAATATCTTTAAACTGATTACGATTAAAAGTTTTTTGCCTTTTTGCTAGTTGAGATGTGTGGGTAGCTATAAGTTTTAACATCTCATTTTTATTAACTTTTCCATCAAAATACTCTAAAACTTCAACCACACCTATGGCTTTCATGCTT
>WFNF01000022.1 GCA_015488775.1 Helicobacteraceae bacterium | reverse complement strand
TTTTATTAAATCATTTTTGGATGTTTTATCTATGTCTGAAACTATATTGTAGATATCATCTCCATCAAAACCATCCTCAAAGTCTATAACAATAGATTTTAAAAAAATGTATTTTTCTCTATTTATAATTTTGAAAAGATTTTTGCTAGAGGCTGGAACAAAAAGTGTCGCTCCTAGGTTTAAAGGATTTATCACTATAATTTCCTTATGAAAAAGTTTTTTAGAAATATTAAAAAGATTATTATTAAAGAGATATTTGTGTATCTCTTGCTATTTATAGTGTTAAGTATAACTTTGCACTTTGATTTGTTGAGTTCACCACTTGTTAGATTTGAAAAAATGGTTCAAATTGCGAACTATGCTCATCCAATTAGATACACTTTTTTAGCTTATCTGCTTGTAAGTGCAATAAGAGTTGTGGTTTTTGTAGTTAAAAAGTTAACTCATAAGAGCTAATTCTAAAGCTCCTGAAACATAGCTAGAAAAAAATTCAAGGTTTTCTACATCATCGCTAGAAAAATCACCTTTGTCTTTATTTAAAAGCTGTATAACACCGATTACATCTCTTTTTGAACTAAAGATAGGTATAGTAAGTATATTTCTAGTTACAAAACCTGTTTTTTCATCTATTTTACTTAAAAATCTTGGATCAGAATAGGGATCATTTACTACTTGAGGAGAAGCTTGTTGATAAGTATCCCCAGCTATTCCAGAATCTAAAGCTATGGCTATTTTACCTATGCCATCGCTATGTTTACTCCAAAGCATATTTGATTCAACATCAACCATAAAGATTGAACATCGCTCACTTTTTACTACTACTCTAGCTTCATCTGAGATTTTTTTAATACTCTCTTCTAAATTTTTTGTATCTAAATTTTTTGCAAAGTCTGCAATATTTTCATATATTTTTTTCATATTGTATTATATAGAGTTAATAATAAAAGCTAACTTTTATCATTTAGCTCCAATAAAGTTATTTCATCATTCATTAAAGCAGAAAGTTCTAAGTAGCCACTAACATAATGTGCAAAAAATACAGCAAATTTTAAATCATCACTATCAAAACCATTACCATCTAAAGAGTTGAGTAGTTGCATAACTCCTAGAACTTCATGGGATGAATCAAATATTGGTACAGAGATTATATCTCTAGTTATATAACCAGTTTTGTGATCAATCTCTGGATTAAATCTATAGTCAGAATATGGATCATTACAGATAATTGATTCTTTATTTCTGACAGTTTGACCAACTATACCTTGATTAACATTTACAATAATTTTTTCAACACCATCACTTAATGTTGTCCAAAGAAGATTTAGTTTTTTATTATGTATATACATTGAACATCTATCAGCTTCCATAATACCTTTAGCATATTCAGATATAAGTGGTAAGCCTAGGTTCACATTAGATATATTTAGTAGTTCCCTACCAAATTTTGCTATATCAGAGTAAGAGTTTTTATGTTTCATATATTTTTTCCTTATGATTTAAAATGATTTAGGTTTTCGTTTAAGTTTTTAGATGCCGTAGATAAGTTTGATGATATCTGCGATATTGATTGAATTTCATCTTTGTTATTTAAAGCCAATTCACTCATCTTTGAAACTTTTTTAACGATATCCTCTATTTTATCAGCCATTGCATTTGCATCATCTAAACTTCTTCTACTCATATTAACATTTTCATTTAAAGATTCACTTGCTTTATCTATTTTTTGCTCTATTGAATCACTCTCTTGGGAAAGTTTTATAATATTTTTTGCACTCATTGCCATCATATCTGAGCTATCTGCGATGCTCTGTATAACTACTGAGATTATTGCATTTATATCTGTAAGTGACTTTTGTGTTCTCTCTGCTAACTTTCTAACTTCATCTGCAACAACCGCGAAACCTCTACCATGCTCACCTGCTCGCGCAGCTTCAATAGCAGCATTAAGCGCAAGTAGGTTAGTTTGATCAGCAATATCATTGATAATCTCTAAAACATCATTTACAGTTTGTGCTTCAGCAGATAAACTACTAAATTTTTCACTTAGTTCATTACTAGATTCTGAAGCTTTTTGAACCTCTGAAGATATATTTTGAACTATATCTCTAACTCCATCTAGATTTTCTTGAGTATTTTCACTAGATTTTAAGGACTCTTGCGCTGAGTTTACTGCTTCACCTAAAGACAAACTAATTTCACTAGCTGTCTCATTTGTATCTTGTGCAATGTCATTTGTTCTATTTGCTTGTTCATCTAAGGTGATTGTTGATGAGTTCAATATTTGTGTTGAAGTAACTGCTGAATCAGTTATATTTTTAGTATCATTTATAGTGTTTTGTATCATGTCTATAAAAATATTTAAGTTTTTAGAAGCTATACCTATCTCATCATGGGGGTTAGATATAGGTAAACGTTTTGTCAAATCGCCATCGCCATGAGCTAAATCAATAGAAACTTTATCTAACTCTTCTATAGGCTTTAAGATAGATTTACCCGAAAAGTAGTTTATAGCTACTAAAATAGCAGTCAATATAGAACCCAAAATTAAAAACCATTTAAAAAATTGAGCTTTCATCTCTTCAAAATAATCAGCCTTGTTTACGCCTGGAACTATAAAGGCATCCCAAGCAGGTATATATCTAAAAGCTGCAATTTTGTGTTGTCCTGTTGTAGAAGAAACATATTCATGAAATCCACCATCTTTATGGGTTCTTATGTAATCAGCGTAACTTTTACCAGCTAAAGATTTTCCTTCTTCTTTAGGATGTATTAAGAGTAAGCCTTTTGAATTAATAAGATATATATAACCACTTTTACCAACTTTTATATGGTGCATCTCATCTAAAAAGTTTTTGTCTTTTAAGGCATTTGGATTATTTTTAGATATATAATCTAAGGTTTTTTCTAAAGACATTGCTACAGAAGCTAAGTCGCTTTTCATAATATTTTTTATAGAACTAACAGCTATAAAATAAGCTACTATGACACTAACGGTTATTGCTACAATTGCAGCAAACAGATTTAAAATAAATTTTTGTTTAATCGTTTTGAAAAGTCCCATCATCAATCCTTAAGCTTAATACACTACTATTTTATTTAACCAGACATAAATTATATCTTACATTATAGGCAAATATATATGAAATACTCCCATTTGAAACAAATTATTACAAATCTTAACGGATTTACTAATATTAGCTCTATTTACAGAGTAAAAGACACAGTAATAAAAATAGATTTTGATAAAAATAATAAAATCTATTTTGAGATGAATAAAAACAACTCATACATTTTTAAAAGTGACACAATAAGTAGAACAAAAACTTATAATGCTCCATTTGATGTAGTTCTAAGTAAAAAACTAAATAACTCTCAAATCATAAATATAGAACTTTTAAATAACGATAAACTACTTAGATTTACTATATCTTCTGATCAGAAATATAAAAGTTTAAAAACTTATTTACAGTTTGAATTTACAGGTAAACATACAAATGTGATTTTACTTGATAGTGATGAAATAGTTATAGAAGCTCTAAGACATATAGATAGTTCATCCTCTAGTAGAAGCGTAAAAGTTGGAGAAAAACTTGAGCTACCTCTAAGTATGCCATATATTCCAAAAGATTACCCACTTGATGATGTAGATAAGTTTTTATATGATTCTTATAAAAAAGATGAGGAGCAAAAACTAAACTCATTAAAAAAACAAAGATCAGCTTTTATACTTAAAAAAGTAAAAAAACTTGAAAAACTTTTATTGAGTATTGAAAATGAGGATAAACTTCTGGAAAATGCTTCAATTTACCAAGAGTATGGAAACCTTTTGCTCTCAAATCTTTACAATATTAAGCCTTACCAAAAAAGTATAACTCTTTACAATTATGATGGAATTGAAGTTGAAATACAACTTGATAAACTCTTTTCTAATGTTTCAAATATACCTGAACATTTTTTTAATAAAAGTAAAAAAGCTAAGCAAAAAGCTAAAAATTTATATATTCAAACTGAGTCAATTAGTTCAAAATTAGGGTTTTATAAACTTTTTTTAAAAAATATAGAAAACACAAAAACACTCTCTAAATTAGAGTTGCTTTTTCCTAAAAAAGATAAAAAAACAAAAATAAAGCTTGATGATAATGTTGAAGTGTTTTATTTTGAGGGTTTTAAAATACTTTTAGGAAAAAATGAAAAAGGTAATATATATATCTTAGAAAATGCAAAAGCTAAAGATATATGGTTTCACCTAAAAGATATGCCATCAGCTCATGTTTTAATAGTTACAGATAAAAAAAATGTACCACAAAAAGTTCTTTATGAAGCAGCAGGTTTGTGTGTAGATTTTTCACTATTTGAAAATGGTCTATATCTAGTCGATTATACTCAAAGACGAAACGTCACTATACAAGATGGAGCTAATGTTTTATATGTTGAGTATAAAACTGTTGATATAGAAAAATATTAGCTAAGAAGGGGAAATTATGTCTATTGGACCAGTAGAAAGTACTATCTTTACTAACCAACAAATGGCAAGTGTTGCCTCAGAAAAAACATCACAAAACTCAAGAGTTGATATGCAAAATGTAGCAGCAGGTGAGATTGCAAAAGATAAAGAAAAAGAGGTTAAAGAGGTTAGACCAACAGAGGAAAATCATAAAATAAATGAGGATAAAGAGCATCAAAAACATCATGCACAAGATGAGCAAGAGGAGATGGAAGTTGATGGTGAAAAAGTTTCAGATAAAGATGATACTGAACAAAAACCTCAACTTCATATTTTAGACATTAAAGTTTAGATATAATTTCATTAATATTTTAAACATTAGGATTATAATGCAATTTTTGGAAGTATTGGGTGAACATAAAGATAGAGTAACTACAGGTGTAGCTCTTATTTTAGCTGTAGTTTTTGTAGGGCTTTTAGATAACTTTTTTATATTCTGGCTTGTTTTTGGTGGAGTTTACCTTGTAGCATTTCATGAAGCTATGAAACTTTACAATATAGATGATAACAATATGTATGCTTACGCAGCACTTATTTGGTTTTTTGCACTTTTTTATAAATCTCCTGATGACCTTTTTATAATCTCAGGTCTAATTTTTGCTTCTATAATGGCTTATAATAAATCTCTACAGTGGAAAAACTTTTCCCCTTTTCTTTACCCTACTGTTGGTATGTTGTTTTTACTATCTCTGTATGCAGAGTATGAAGTTACCTCTCTTTTATGGCTACTTGTAGTTGTTGCTGGAGCAGATATAGGAGCTTACTTTACTGGTAAAAGCATAGGTAAAACACAATTTACTCCAACATCTCCAAATAAAACTTTAGAGGGTGTTGGTGGTGGAGCAGTTGTTGCTACAATTTTAGGTACTATAGTTGGTAGTTCTTTAGTTAGTGTTGAGATTGCAATTTTAATCTCTTTTTTAACTGCTGTATCTAGTGTTTTTGGTGATCTTTATGAATCATACTTAAAAAGGGAAGCTGGTGTAAAAGACAGTGGCTCTTTTTTACCTGGTCATGGTGGTATGTTAGATAGAATTGATGGTTACCTTTTTGGCGCTGTTGTTATGTTAGTCTTACTTAGAGGTTTGAACTAAAAAGTGGTACTTTTAGGCTCAACTGGTTCAATAGGTGTAAACACACTAAAAATGGCTATAAAATTCAACTTAGAGGTTGAGGCTTTAGTAGCTGGATCTAATATTAAACTTCTAAATGAACAGATTAAAATTCATAATCCAAAATATGTTGTTATCTCTAATAAAGATGATATAGCAAAAGTTGCACATAACAATGTAAAATCTGGAATTGATGCTATTTTAGAGCTTATAGAAAACTCAAAATCAAATCTTGTTGTAAATGCTTTAGTTGGTTTTGTTGGACTTAGACCAACTCTTAAAGCTATAGAGTGCAGTAAAAATCTAGCCTTAGCAAATAAAGAGTCTTTAGTTGTTGCTGGGCAGTTTGTAGATACTTCTAAGATTACCCCAATAGATAGCGAACACTTTGGACTTTGGTATCTTCTTGATCAGAATAAGCAGCATAAAAAGATGATGATAACTGCAAGTGGTGGAGCTTTTAGAGATTGGGATATAAAAAATCTTAAAAATGCAACTTTAAGTGACGCACTAAAACATCCAAACTGGTCTATGGGGCAAAAGATAACTATAGATTCTGCCTCAATGGTAAATAAACTTTTTGAACTTTTAGAAGCAAGGTGGCTTTTTGGTGAGGGTGAATATGATGCTTTTATAGAAACAAAATCTATAATTCATGCTCTTATAGAGTTTAAAGATGGCTCAACCACTGCCCATGTTGCATCAGCACATATGACTTTACCTATCTCTTACGCTTTAATGGGAAGAGTTGATGAAAATATTTTACCAAGTGTTGACTTTTTAAAACTGCAAAACTTAGAGTTTAGAGAGATAAAAAGTGAGCGTTACCCTGTATGGCAGATAAAAGATGATATCTTAGTAAATCCAAGTAAGGGTCTAATTGTGAATGCTGCAAATGAAGCTAGCATTGAGAAGTTTGTAAATAATGAGATAAGTTTTTTAGATATAAGTCGAAATATTTTAGACTCATACAACAAGTTTGATACTATAGCATCAAATGTAGATGATATTTTTGAGATAGATAAAGAGGTTAGATCCTATGTTAAAGGCTTAAGATGAATAGAGTTTTGATTATACATGGTTATCAAGGTAGTGACACTAAACATTGGCAAAGTTTTTTAGCTTGTGAACTTGTCAAAGAGTATGGATGTGTATCTTTTCCACTTTTAGACTCTAAAGATAAACCAGATTTAGAATCTTGGCTTGATCAGATAAAAAAAGAGATTAGTGAGTTTAAACCTAACATTATAGTTACACATTCTCTTGGTGGAACTTTACTTTTTCATGCCATAAATGATGGTTTAGAGCTTGAACTAGATAAACTTTTACTTGTAGCACCACCAAGATTAAATCTTGAGCTTGAAAACACTGAAACATTTTTTCCACTCACTTTACCTAAACAGATAAGAGCAAAAAAAATATTATTACTTGTTAGTGACAACGACAAATACCTTAGTTTAGATGAGGCTTTACAAATGCAAAATAGTTTAAATGTAGATATGAAAATTTTAAAAGATGCTGGGCATATAAATGCTTCAAGTGGTTTTGGTGAGTGGGATTTTCCTAAAAAGTGGATAGATGAATAGATTAATATTAAGTATAGAATCATCTTGTGATGATTCATCTATAGCAATAACTGACGTTGATACACTTGAACTTATATACCACAAAAAGATATCTCAAGAGTTAGAACATAGTGTCTATGGTGGAGTTGTTCCAGAACTAGCTTCAAGATTACATGCTGAAGCTTTACCCAAAATACTTAGTGAATGTGAAGAGTGGTTTAGTAAACTCGTTGCCATTGCAGTTACCTCTACTCCAGGACTTGCAGTAACACTTATAGAGGGTGTGATGATGGCTAAAGCTCTTAGTATCGCTTTAGATATCCCTTTAATAGGTGTAAATCATCTAAAAGGTCATATATACTCTTTGTTTATAGAAAAAGAGACTGTTTTTCCTCTTACTACACTTTTAGTTTCTGGTGGTCATACACAAGTTATAGAGGTAAAGTCTCTTGATGAGATGGAGGTTGTAGCTTCAAGTATGGATGATAGTTTTGGTGAGAGTTTTGATAAGGTAGCAAAAATGATGGGATTAGGTTACCCAGGTGGTCCACTTATAGAGAAGCTTGCACATGATGGTGATAGAACAAAATATAATTTTACTATACCACTTTCACAATCTCCAAAGATAGCTTTTTCATACTCTGGTTTGAAAAATGCAGTAAGACTTGCAGTTGAAAAGGGTAGTGAAAGTGATCATAAAGATATAGCTGCTTCGTTTGAGCATATTGCCTCTGCACATATAACTCAAAAACTAAAAAAGTATTTTAAAAAAGTGAAGCCTATTAACTTTGCAATAGTTGGTGGTGCAAGTGCAAACCTTTACCTTAGAACTCAAATAGAGGAACTTATAAAACCACACAATAGTAAACTTTTTCTTAGCGAGTTAAAATACTGTTCAGACAATGCAGCAATGATTGGTAGGGTTGCCGTAGATATGTACCACAAAAAGCAGTTTACACCCTTAGATGAACTTACCTCAAGTTCACGTTCACCACTATAAAACAAGGTAGATATATTATGAGCCAAGAAACACTTAATAAACAAAAATTTATTTTAAAACTTTTCCCAGAGATTATGATCAAGGGTTCATCTGCAAAAAGACAGATGGTTGGTCAGTTATATAGTAACCTTGTGAGTATTTTAGAGCGTATAAGTAAAGATATATTTGTAAGAAAATATTCTGATAAAATAGAAGTTTTTACGCCTAAAGAGTATATTGTAAATACTCGCCAATACCTTTTAGACACTCCAGGAATTGAGCGTATATTAGAAGTTACACAATTTGATAATATAGATACAATAGATAAAATAAAACCAATAGCAAAAGATTTTTTTGGATCATCTATAAAAGATAAATCTTTTGTACTTAGGGTTAAAAGAAGTGGTAAACATGAGTTTACTTCTACAGATATAGAAAGAGAAGTTGGTGGTTTTTTACTTGCTCATGCTGAGGCAAGTAAGGTTGATTTAAAAAATGCAGATATTAAAATTAAGATGGAACTTATAAATACTCAACTTAATCTTATATCTACTACCTATGATGGTTTAAGTGGTTTTCCTCTTGGAAGCGGTGGAGATATACTATCTTTAATGTCTGGTGGATTTGACTCTACTGTTGCCTCTTATCTAACTATGAAAAGAGGATTAAAAACTCACTTTGTCTTTTTTAACCTTGGTGGTGCTGCCCATGAGATAGGTGTTAAGCAAGTTGCTCTTTATCTTTGGAGTAAGTTTGGCTCATCACATAGGGTAAAGTTTGTAACTATTAACTTTGAAGATGTTGTTAGTGAGATATTTAACTCCACAGGTGCAACATATATGGGTGTAACGCTAAAGCGTTTAATGATAATGGCATCACAAAAGATAGCAAAAGATATGGAGATTGATGCTTTACTTACAGGAGAAAGTGTTGCCCAAGTATCTTCTCAGACTCTTAGAAACCTTGCAATTATAGATGAAGTAAGTGATATGCTTATACTTAGACCACTCTCAACTATGAATAAACCTGAGATCATAAATATAGCTTCAAAGATAGGAACCCGACACTTCGCTGAAAATATGCCTGAGTATTGTGGTGTCATCTCTCAAAACCCCATAATTCATGGCTCATTTAAAAGAATTAAAAAAGAAGCACAACGTTTTAACTATGATATTTTAGATGAAGCGATTGAAAAGGCACAAAGTATATATGTAGATGAGATAGTTGAAGATATAAACACTAAGGCTCATGTAGAGGTTGTAAAAGACTTAAGTATAGATAGTTTTACTATTATAGATATAAGAGCAGAAGATGAGTGTATAGAAACATCAAGCAAAACAATCAAGATACCTTTTCATAAACTTAAAACTGAGTTTTCTAAACTTCCTAAAGATAAACAGTACTTACTTTATTGTGAAAAAGGTATTATGTCTCAACTTCATGCACAGTATTTAAGGGATGAATTGAATTGTAAAAATATTAGGGTTTATAGACCAGATTCTTAAATGTATCTTAAATAAACCTTGGTGCAATCTAATTAAGAGTATTTTTGTCCGATTTAACTATAATTCCCTCATAAAATTTAAAAATACAAGGAATTAATATGGCAACTACAATGCTTAAAGGTAACACAGTAAATTTAGCAGGTAATGAAGTAAACGTTGGAGACAAAGCACCAGAGATTACAGTTGTAAACTCAGAAGGTTTAGCTGATGTTAAAGTTGGTGGAGCTCAAGGTAAAAAACAACTAATTATTGTTGTTCCTTCATTAGATACTGCAGTATGTGCAACTGAAACTCGTAACTTCAACAAAAAAGCTTCTGAAATAGAAGGTGTAATCACTACTGTTGTTTCTATGGACCTTCCATTTGCTGCAGGTCGTTTTTGTTCAGCTGAGGGAATTGACAACTTAACTGTTGCTTCAGATTTTAGAAACAAAGATTTCGCAAATGCTTATGGTGTTCTTATTGCTGATGGTGCACTTGCTGGTGTTACTTGTAGAGCAATCTTCGCAGTTGATGCTGAAGGTACTGTAATTTACAAAGAGATTTGTCCAGAGATAACTGAAGAGCCTAAGTATGACGAAGCTCTTGCAGCTGTTAAATAGTTAAAATCTTTTAACTTTTATGTGAGCCTTGGCTCACATCCCCTCATTTAAAAACAAATCCTAACTTTTAACACTTTTTTTATCAATTTTAATATTATTTTATACTCAAAAAAGCTACACTATAGTAAATTATTATATCTTATGGAGATTAAAATGAAAAAAATTATTTCTAGTTTAGCTGTAGCTAGTGCCTTGGCAACAAGTGCAAGTGCAATCCCTTTAGTTGATGGTGGAGTCGGTGTTGGTGTATGGGCAATGAATAAACCTACTGGAAACATAGATTTAAAAATACCAGGTATTATTGACCCTGCGTATAATCTAGACTTGGCGGCTAACTCAGGTTTTCCTGCATCAAATGCAACTTATGTTTTTGCGTATCTTGACCATCCAGTTCCAATCATACCAAATGTAAGACTAGAGTATGTTGAACCAGAATTTACAGGTACTATTGGTGAACCAGTTACTATAAGTGCACCTGGTGTAGGATCTATAACAGGTGAAGCAACAAATACACTAAATATGCAACAAATAGATGCAGCTTTTTATTATGATTTATTTGGTTATCTCCCAACTAGTCTAATCCCTTTTGTAGATTTAAGATGTGATTTTGGTTTTGGTGGTAAAGCTATAAATGGTACTTATGTTGCAACTGTAAGTGCAGGTGGCAAAAGTGCTTCAACTGGAAACCTACCTGTTAAGCTTCTTTTACCTTATGCTTATATAAACCCTAGAGTTGAAGCTTTTGGTTTTGGTTTTGATTTACAATATAAGTATTTAAGTGGTGAGTTGATTGGGTACAAATCAGGTATGGAAGAGTTAAGTGTTTCAGTTGATTACAGACTTGGAATAATTCCATTTGTAGATCCAGGTATAGAGGTTGGTTATAAAATGCAAAACATTACTCTTGATAGTAGTGATTTAAGTAGTCTTGTAGATACTAAGGGTTCATCTTTTGGTGTGAAAACTGGATTTGAAGGTTTTTATGCAGGCGTTATTGTAGACTTTTAAGCACACAATTCTCACACATTTTTATAATAAACTTCTTCTAAATCAGAAGGAGTTTATCATGTTTGAAACATATATCCCATTTTTAACATACTCATTAAGCGTTATTAGTGTATCTGCTTATATTTTATATAGATACGAGAGTGCTTAACGCTTCAAGTACTCTGTTTTCTTTTTATCAACTAAGCCTGTAGCCTCTTTAGCAACATTTCCAAAATGATAATCTTGCACCTCTATCTTCATAATACTACTAAAAATACCGCTATTTTTAAGAGGAGTATAAAAATAATTATAGTTTATACCCTCAACAACCATCAACCAGTGTAGAGCATCTATATATGGTTGATATATAGGACTATCAAACTGTTTTAATATAGTATATGGTTCTAAAACATGGTTTCTTTTTCCATAATCATAAGGTATTACCAATAGGGCAATTAACAAAGACGATTTCATAGCAGGTTTTAACACCAATGTTAGTATTGACTCTCTGCGATAAACAATAAGAAAAAGTATCATAACCACAACAGATACAGAGTTTAGAACACCAGCAAACAAAGAGGTAGCAATGGCAAACGGTGGTATATAAAGTAATTTAATAGCTTTGTCACCATACTCTGCATATTTAACTTCAAAGTCTTTGTAAACTGGAAATGCTTGATCATAATATTTAGTTTTGATTAGTGGTCTATATATTTTTTCATAAAAGTTAGTTAAATCTTTATTTAAAATCATATTGTACATTGCTCTACTTTGTGATTTGTCTTTATACATAGAGAAAATCTCTCTTTTATATAAGTGTACAAACTCTTTGTAGTTCATGCCAACTTTTACATTTCTGAAACCTGTTTTTTTCTCAAACTCTTTTTTAAATTTCCACTGTGAAGATCTAAACTTTTTATTTGTAGTTTTTAAGTAGGCTTTTGTAAACTCTTTTTTAGAATAATTAAAATTGTCCTCAACTGCAACACCCTTAGAACGTAAGTTGGATATAACAGCATCTTTCACATTTTGATTTTTATAATATTCTCTTTGAGATAGATTTATACTTAGATTTTTGTTTTGACTTTTAAATTTTGTTAAAGATATAGAGTCAATTACATTAACTATTTTATACATAGATGGATATTCACCCTTTTGCGTAATATCTTCTTTTTTAACAATTGAATTAAAATGTTTTTTGGATAATTGCTCATACCTAGCTCTATCTCTGATTTTACCTTTTTTGTTAAATATACCATCAAAATCTTTATATGCTTTTGAAGCAAGTTTTTGATTGTTTCCTAAAACTTTTGTATAAGTATCAACATTTTTTCTATAATCTTTGTACATCTGCTTTAGCTCTATAACAAAAGAATTATATTGGGTACTAACAGTTTTTTTTGACTCTAGCTTACCCATATTTCTGTTAATAGTGCCCATATTTGCTGAGTATAATTTCCATTGTTTATCAACTTTTTTAGCATAATCTTCAAATCTTGTACGAGCAATATAATAATTGTCTTGGAAATATTTATCAACATAGATATCAAAAAATTCATCTTGACCGATATCCACGAGTTTTTTTATGAGTACTGGGTCAAATTGTGTAAGTAAAAATAGATTAGTAATTAAAACTTTGTCTTCAATACTTAAGTGCTCTAGATTTTTTTTAGGTATGAAAGATGAATAGCCTAGCTTTTTTGTAAGCATACCATATTTAAATAGACCAATATAGTAAGATTCATACCTTTTATCTTTGTGATTCTCAATTATTTTATCTACAGCATAGTATAAGCCTCTGTGTATAGCAAAAAAAGTCAATATACTCATTGCAAGTAGCACTAAACCTCGCACACCAGCATGAAATGCTAAAGGTTTTTTCACAAGGAGATAATACACTGGCAATATTAGTAGAGTTAAACCTACTGAACTTATTTTATTACCAATACCCTCTATCTGTTTTAAAACATCTTTTGTTACATTAGATGTTGTAACAACATCTATAATATATCCATTGTAGTACGATTCAAAGAGTAAGTATATGATTTTAGCTATTATGACAAAAAGTATAAAAGCTAAACTCATTTTTGGCACATTGTATTTAATAAAATTCATTATTTAAGCCCTTCGCTAAAGTCAATAAAATCATCTGATTCTGGTATATCAGTAGTAGTTTTCATTTTTTTAGAATTTTTATCTACTTTTATATTATGTTTTTTAAAATTTAAATCTTCTGTTGATAGTTTTAGATTATCATCTTTTATTAAAATTTTAAAACTTCCATCTTTTGTTCTGTATTTTCCTAAACTGTAAAAATCTTCTTGATGTGTTAGTGTATAGTCAATATCGGCATCATCTGGGAGATTAGCAATTGAAGGATGTTTAATGATTTTAGCTTTTTTCTCATTTTTTCTTATACCTAAAGATTTAAATAATTTACGATTTAAAGAAGCTATACTAACTATAAGTTTTTCATTTAACTCTTTATTGTCTGAGTGCTCAAGATTATATAAAATTATCTCTTTCTCATATGAAGAATCATAAAAAGTGAACTCTAAAATTAAGTTTTTCTTTTCTGCAACAATATTAGAACCCTCTTCTAAAAATGTTGGATTTTTAACACTTAATAAACTTATATTTACATCTTGCGTTGGAGTTTTTGGGAATTTATTTATTTTGCTTTGTGACCTTTTGAGTTCTTTAATTACGCTTGCTCCACCATCATAGGCAAAAGATATCTCGTTTATATCTTCTTTATTCACAGTAGAGAATAAAAATATTTTTTTGAAAGTTCCTAGCTTTTTTAAATCTACACTTTTGATTGTATAAGATTTATTGAAATCATAATATGCCCAAAATGATGTTTCTGTAAGATTCTTTTTTGTATTCTTTTTTATATTAAAAGTTCCATTTTCAAACTTACTTGGTGATATGATTTTTTTTATAAAAATAGATTGTTGAAGATTTGATGGGATTTTAAGTTTAGATTTATAAAGTGTAATTGTAGAGACGTTTTGTTCTACTACTTTAAGTTGAGGTTTAACAGGTTCTTTACAAGCAAAGAAAGTAATTGTAATGATTGATAGTAATAATATTTTTTTCATAATGAGATATCTTTTTTGTGTGATATAACATTATAGCAGTTAGTACTTTAAATTTATACATATACCAATAAAATGGACAAAGCCTATTTTATTGGAATTATATAAATCTTGTCTTATTTATTGTCTTTATTTGGAACAACGTACATATTGTAGTAACGTCCTTCAAATCTTGGTGGTTTGTCCATTACCGCTAGATCTTCTACCATTGGCCAAACTCTTAATAAAACCTCTTTACCAGCTTCAGGATGCGCCATCTCACGACCTTTTAAAAATACGCGAAATTTAACATGTTTTCCAGCTTCTAAAAATTCTCTTGCATGTTTAACCTTATATGCAACATCATTTTCAGCAATTTTTACAGAAAACTTAATCTCTTTTACTTCGATTTTAGTTTGTCTTTTCTTCGCTTCTTTTTTCTTTTTTTCTTCTTGATACTTAAACTTACCATAGTCCATAATCTTAGCAACTGGAGGTTTAGCATCTGGAGATATTAAAACTAAGTCTAGTGCTAATTCATTTGCTTTATCCATAGCTTCATTTCTTGAAATTATTCCAAGTGGTTCTGCTCCATCTACTAAACAACGTACTTCTTCTACGTTGATATCATCATTCATTATTGGTCCGTTAGATTTTTTGTTTCTCAAAAATTTACCTCGTTGATTTTTTCTTGTATCATTTTTAAAAACTCATCTAAAGATGAGTTCGACTGTTCACGACTTCTTCTATCACGAATTGCAACAGAAGAGTTTTCCACCTCTTCATCACCAACTACTATAAGCATTGGAACACGAGTTTTCTCTGCAGTTCTAATTCTTTTATTTAGTGAATCATTACTTTTATATATTTCACTATCGGCACCTATGTCCAAAAGTTTATCGTGTATCATTTTAGCATAATCATTGTGAGTTTGTGCTATTGGTACTATTGCAACTTGAGTTGGAGCGATAAACATTGGAAATTCACCAGCATAATGCTCAGTTAAAATCCCTATAAATCTCTCAAATGAACCTAAAATTGCTCTATGTATCATTACTGGTTGTATCTTATTGTTCTCTTCACCTGTGTACTCTAACTCAAATCTTTTAGGAAGGTTAAAGTCTAGTTGTATAGTCCCACACTGCCATTCACGACCTATCGCATCGGTTATTTTTATATCAATTTTTGGACCATAAAAAGCTCCACCACCCTCATCAATTTCATAAGGTAGCTTATGTGTATCCATAGCATTTTTAAGTGCCTGTGTAGATACTTCCCATACTCTATCATCACCAACAGCTTTTTCAGGTTTAGTAGAGACCATCATCTTATAATCAAAATTAAAAGTTGTCATAATCTTATCTACAAAGTCAACAACTTCTATAATTTGTTCCTCTATCTGATCAGAAGTACAAAATATATGAGCATCATCTTGAGTAAATTCTCTTACTCTAAAAAGACCATGAAGTGCACCAGTAAACTCATGTCTATGAACAACTCCATATTCAAAATATTTTAAAGGTAAATCTCTATATGAGTGTAGATCATGTTCATAAACTTTAATATGACCAACACAGTTCATAGGTTTAACACCAAACTCTACATCATCTATATTTGTGAAATACATATTTTCACCATAGTTTTGGTAGTGTCCAGATGTTTTCCAAAGATCACTTCTTAACATCTCAGGACCACGAACAGGCTCATAACCTCTTTTCCTATGTGCTTTAAAAAGTAAATCTTCAAGACGAGAACGCATTCTAGCACCTGCTGGTAACCAAATCGGAAAACCAGCTCCAACCTCTTCTCTAAAAGTGAAAAGAGCCATCTCTCTACCTATTTTTCTATGATCACGTTTTTCAGCTTCAGCTAACATAAGCATATGGTTTTTTAAAGCCTCTTTTGATGCAAATGCTATACCATAGATTCTTGTAAGCATCTCATTTTTAGAGTCACCACCAAGGTAGGCACCAGCTAGTTTTGTTAGTTTAAAGTTTCTAATAAGTTTGGTATTTGGAAGATGTGGTCCTCGACATAAATCTTCAAATTCACCTTGCTTATATATAGAAACAGTGTCGCTAGGGATACGTTCCATAACAGCAAGTTTTAGATGATCATCAGCAAATTTTGCTTTTGCCTCATCCATAGATATATCATACTTTGTAATCTCGTGCTTTTTCTTAGCAAAACCTATCATAGTTTTTTCTATCTTTTTAAGATCACCTTCGCCTATCTCACTGTCAACTTTGAAGTCATAGTAAAATCCCTCTTTAACAACAGGTCCAACATAAAATTCAGCCTCAGGATAGAGCGATTTTATAGCTTGTGCCATTAAGTGTGCAGTTGAGTGTCTTAAAACCTCTAGTGATTCTGGTGAATCATCAAGTTCGATACCTTCACCCTCTATGCCCATTTGTTGAGCTGTTTGAAGATCTACAATTTCACCTTCAAACTTTATTGCAATATTATCCATTAATAAATAACCCTAATAAAAAATTGTTGTTATATTAGCATAATTTAGATTAAGCTATAAAATTATCTCTATATTAACCTAAACATATACTTCTAATTTAATTATATTACACTAAAATAAGGTTAAAACACACAAGAGTTGTATTATGTCAAGAAAAAAAGCTTTATCTAATTATATACTTTTGTTACTTATGCTCTTACTTGTTTTTGCAGGTGGCTATTTAATTTTTCAAAAACGTATTGATATTCTAAAAAAAGAGAGATACAATGAAAGCGTATCTGAGATGCAAGCAGAGATATCTACTCTTATTGCAGAAAAAAAAGAAGCGATAGAGTTAATTGCTTTGTCAATGTCTAAAAATATAGATATCAAAAAAGCTTTACTTGCAAATAAACATCAATTTCTTGATTTACAAACTTTTGCTGATTATCTACAAAAAAATACGAGCTTAAAAAATATATGGTTTCAAGTTTTAGATGAAAACGGAAAAAGTTTTTATAGAACTTGGAGCAAAAAACGTGGAGATGACTTAAGCCTAGTTAGGGATGATGTTTTTAAAATTATAAAAAATCCTAAGATTTTATCATCTATAAGTGTTGGTAAATTTGATTTAACTTTTAAAACAATGGTTCCCATTTTTGATAAAGATGTATGTATTGGCTTTGTTGAAGCTATAGGTAAGGTTAATTCAATTGCTAAAAAAATGGAAAAAAGAGGTTTTCATACTGTTTTTTTAGTAGATAAAAGATATAAAAAACAACTGTTATATCCTTTTACAAAGCTATTTTTAGATGATTATTATATTGCTAACTTGAATGTTAATAAAAAATTATTTTCAATAATAAAAAGAGCTAAAATTGAAAAATTGAAAAGTTCTAAAGATTTTTTTGTTGATAAAATTAGCAATCATCTTGTTGGTGTACATAAACTTTACGATAACAATGGTAAAGATATGGTTTATATAATTCTGATCAGAGATATAGATAAAATAAGTATTGAAAAAATTACACAAAGTAGGGATAAATTAGCTTTAACTTCTGTGCTTATATTTTTTATATTAATTGCACTTTTTTATTATGTTTATGACAAAAGATATAAAAATTTTATTTTAAAAAATAACAAAAGATTAGAATTAAAAGTGAATGAAAAAACTAAATCACTAGAATATTTAGCAAATCATGACCCACTAACTGAACTCCCAAATAGAATGTTATGTATTGATAGACTAAATCAATATATTAAATCTCACAATAGAACTAAAAAAAGTATTGGGGTATTGTTTTTAGATTTAGATAGATTTAAAGAGATAAATGACTCTTTTGGACATGATGTTGGAGACGAACTGCTTATAGAAGTTGCATCAAGGCTAAAAGAATCTGTTAGAGATTCAGATACAGTAGCAAGACTTGGTGGTGATGAATTTTTGATTATAGTTGAAGATATTGATCAAGGTAAATTATCTTTGCTTGTTGAAAAAATAATCTTTAATATTAATAAAGATGTATTTATAAGAAATATAACTTTACATACATCTTTTAGCATAGGTATAAGTACTTTTCCAAATGATGGTAAAACTTCTGATGTACTAATAAGAAATGCAGATACCGCAATGTATAAAGCAAAAGATTTAGGTAAAAATCGTTATCAGTTTTACAATACACAAATGACTCAAGAGGCATTAGAAAAGATAGAACTTAAAGAAAATATATATGAGGGGTTGAAAAATCATGAATTTGTCCCTTATTATCAACCTAAAGTTGATGCTAGAAGTGGTAAAATAATTGGGATGGAAGCTTTAGCAAGGTGGGTTCATCCAACTTTAGGTTTAATACAACCAAATAAATTTATACCATTAGCAGAAGAGGTAGGATTAATCATAGAGATAGATAAACAGATTATGAAACACTCTTTAAATGTTTTGCAAAAATGGCAAAATGATGGTTTAGAAACAGGAAAATTATCTTTAAATTTATCTATAAAACAACTAGATGATGAAAATTTTATCTCTGACTTAAAAGAGATAATTTCCAAAACAAGTATAAAAAGTAACTCCTTGGAGTTAGAGATAACAGAGGGACATCTAATAAAGAATCCAGATAAAATTATAAAAATTCTTATGGATGCAAGAGATTTAGGTATATCTATATCTATTGATGACTTTGGTACAGGTTACTCATCTCTTAGGTATTTGAAAAAGTTACCAATTGACACGCTTAAAATAGATAAAAGTTTTGTAGATGATGTTCCTAGAGATGAAGATGATGTTGCAATTGTAAAAACTATTATAACTTTAGCAAAAAGTTTGAATTTAGATTTAATCGCAGAGGGTGTGGAAACAAAAGAGCAAAAAGAGTTTTTACTTAATCATGATTGTTATGCTATTCAGGGATACTTATATTTAAAACCTGTAGATGAAAAAACGATGAAAGAATTTTTACTTAATAAGTTTTTATAATCTATTTTAATATATACTTTCTGAACCCAAATTATGCAGTAGAGAACTCAAGAAAGCATCTATACTTATGCCTTACTGCATAATTTGGGTTAAAACAATAATTAAGGTTGAATAATGGAACATAACTTATCAAAAAAATCTATAGAAATTATCAAAGAAACGGCTTCGCTTATAACAATAAATGATGAGTTAATCGCAAAGAGGATGTACGAGATAATGTTTCAAAAACATCCAAGTTTTGAAAAACTTTTTGAAAATGCAAATATAGGTCAACATAAAAAACTAGCTGAAGCCTTAAGCGCTTACGCAATCAACATAGAAAATCTAAAAATATTAAAACCAGCACTTGAAAGAATTGCAGAAATTCATGTAAAAAGAGGGGTAAAGGCTGAATTTTACCCTATGGTTGGTTTGTGTTTAATCCAAGCTATAGAGGATGTTTTAGGTACAGATGCAAGTATAGAATTTATTGATGCTTGGAGAGATGCTTATCTTCATATATCTAAAATTTTAATCAATATTGAAAAAAATCTGTAAAAGTTACGGTGTACATAATCTTTATGTGATAAACTTTCAAAAATTTATCAAAGGTTATAAATGCAAAAAAAACTACTACTACTGTTTTTTATACTATCAAGTTCACTTTTAGCTGTTGAAGATACATCTCTTCTAAGCGATGACGCAAGTGTCGCAAAAAGTTCAAGAAAAACTGTT
Organism: Helicobacteraceae bacterium; assembly: GCA_015488775.1. GTDB lineage: Bacteria > Campylobacterota > Campylobacteria > Campylobacterales > Sulfurimonadaceae > WFNF01. The sequence continues at coordinate 8,929 of WFNF01000022.1, read as the reverse complement.
TTTGGATTATCTGAAATGGGTTTAGAGCAAACACAATACACATTTGATGTTACTTATTGTCCATCTGGTAAAGATGCAAAATGTCGCGCTTATGGACATTGGGATGCAAACATTGATCAAAATTACGCAGATCGTATTTTAGATGATGAGTATAAAATGCTTATATCAAATCGTTATGACAAACTTTTAGTTGATAAGTATGATATACAAGTTATTACACCAATGAAAGATGTAAAAACAAAATATACTTCAAAAGATATGCTTTTTAATTTTGATATAGGTTCTAAACGTGAGTTTTCAGACGCTGTACTTAGATACTTGAACAGTGCATTTGCTGCAAAAATGCAAAAAGCTTTGTCAAGTGCTGCAGATTTGAAATATGCTCAAATGAGTGAATCTGAAGTTGAAACTTTTATAAACACACAAGCAAAAGAGTTAGCTATACCTGCTCCTATGCTTAAAAAACTAATGGAGTCATCTTACGCTTTCGCTTTGTATCTACCAAAAATTGTTGGTAGCATGACTATATATCAACATGAACATAAAACTAATAATGGTACTTATTATACTTACTCGCTTTCATTAAATGCACCACTAAGTCCATATCTTGTAATTTACAAGTTTGATGGTGAACAGTATAAGCCTTATAAGGTTGTAGATACAGATATCCATGGTTTTGATATTGGTGGAGCATTAGCAAAATCATCTTCTGGCTCTTCTTCTATCAGTACTGGTAGAAGTATGCCTAGAGAAGCAGATGCTCAAAAGGTATTTGATGAAGTGTTTAGATTATCGTTTAAAGACTCAGTTATAGCTTTAAGTACAAGATTAAAAGAGGATCGTGAGTTCGCAGTAACTGCCCCTGTTACAGAGGGTGGCTTTTTTAATTTTAAGGTTGACATGGGAGTTCAAGAGGATATCAGACATCATCATCCTGTTAAACTTTACAGAACAAATTTAGATGGCGAAGAGGAAAGTGTTGGTTGGGCAAAAGTTGATAATGTTGGTCATAACTGTATGCTTAGTCCTAGAAAAACACAAAGTGAAGCTTATTTAATAACTGGAACTGCAGAAGAGGGTGATTTAGTTGTTGAAATCCCTTATACAGGTGTTTTTTGGGGACTAGATGCTAGTTTAATAGATAATAGAACTTATGTAAGTAAAGGTATATCAAAAGCTTATGTAGATAATGAAGATCAATCAAGACCAGGTCACTACTATGACTTAAGTGGTTTTGGGGCAATGAAGTATGTTGGTGTTTCAAATATTACAGATAATGCATATTTTTATAATACAGATTCACATTGGTGGACAAGATCAACTATTTTTTTAGGTACTACTAGCGGGTCTTTAGATGAAAACATAAGTAAACTTGGTACATCTAATGATGATGCTTTTACGCTAAATAGTGGTTATGCTCTAAAAGTTGAGTATGGTTTTAAATATCGCTTAGATATTATATGGGGTTTATATTTTGGAGCAGAGTTACCAATTAGTGTAGAGTATATGATGAATGATTTAAGTAATAAACAACCAAATAATAATCCAGATGAAAATTGGAATATGAGAACTTTTATTGCACAAACAAATCCAAATGCTCAGTTAGGTATACAATTTGGACCACATTTTGAGATACATGGGGGTGTTGGTTACGACTACCCATTCTTTTTATACCAACGTGTTGGTGATGGTGTAAAAGACAGTAAATATTCTGAAACATTAAATTCAGATGTTACTGGTGGGATGAATATAATATTTGGTGCATCTTATGCTTTAGATTTCGCTGGAGGTGGTGCAGATGATTATGCAAGACCATCAAGTGAATGTAATCGTCTAAAAGCATTACAAAGATAATCTCTTTTTACTCCTTTGGGAGTAAAACTAAGTTAAGAAAAGTTTTTAGCTCCTAAAATAGATTTTATATATTGAACATTATCTAAATCTACTTTCTGATCAAAAAGAGCTTTTTTACTTAGGTTTTCTAAAATCTCATTATGATTGTTGTACTTAGCAAAAAGTTTATTTAACTTTATTTGAGCTAAGGTTTTATCTTGGGTAAACAAAGCATCAACTTTTTGTTTTGCAGCACTTATGTCTAAACCTTTATTTATAAGTTTGTTTTCTATAAGTTTAATATATGAGTTTTGCTCTTTTTCATAAGTTATTTTAGGTAATTCAACAAACTCATTTGCACTTAAAAAAGATATATTTGTAATTAAAATTATTGGTACTATTATTAAAATTTTATTTTGCATTTTGTTTCCTTCTAACTCTATGATATATATATTTAACTAACCATTAGAAAATATACAAGTATTAAAAGATACTATGTGTAATATCTACTCATCTAGTGGCAAATATTCACAACCCTTGTAAAAAGATATGATTATCTCTTGATCAGATTTGCCATTTTGTTTACCACCTAAAAACTCTAAATACATCTTTGCATATTTTTTATATATAATCTCATAATCATCTGTAATCTTTTTGTACTCTTCAAGTAAAACTATGTATAGATTTGATGTTTTTACAAGCAAAGATAGTAACTCCCTTATATCCTTAGAGCTTAAAGAGTAAAACAAACTTGTATTAAATAAAATATCTAAAGCGTTTGAATGAAGATATAATAAATCCCCTTTCTGATCAGATGTAGCTGTAAAGTTGTAGAAGTATTCAAATTCATCTTGAACTCTATAAGATATCTCTAATATTCTAGTGTTTATACTGTCCATTACAAAAACTCCTTAATCCTAAATTATGCAGTAGGGAACAACAAGTAGCGTCTATGCTTGTGCATAAGGGGCGTTTAGAAAATCTTTGCGCCTACCTTATTGGTAGGTCAATGATTTTATGAATGTGCCTTGTGTACAATGATAGATGCTTTCTTCAAGTTTTCTACTGCATAATTTGGGTTAATACAATGATAACTCTTAATTATAAACAAAAAGGTCACCAGTGTCTCATAAAAAAATTAAATCCAGATTGCAAACAAAAAAAATTCGTACTAAAAGAAAGATATATGTAATAATTTTAATTACAATGTTTTTTAGTGTTTTGTATGACTCCTTTCATTACAACATACCTTTTTATTATATACTCTATTTTTTTGTTGGGATTGGACTTGGTATCATTGAGAGAAAAATGACATCAAATATATTTTGGGATAAAGAGCAAAATTTACTAGTAGAAACACAAGATTATGTTCAAATACTTATATTTGTTGTGTTACTTCTTTTTAGAATTTTTATACTTCCATATATGTTGGATGAAAACACACACCCTATACATATATATGATGCAACTGCTTTAATAACTTTTGGAGTTTTTTACCATAAAATAAAAGTTTATCAAAGAGTGTTTAACTCAGTATTGCTAGATTTTGCTATAGAAAATCATAAAAAGAGTAAGTAATGTGATGTTTGTCACTTACCTTTAGTTAAAATTTATGTATACTTTCTACAACTAAAAAAAATAGGATTTCATAATGAAAACAAGTACAAAAAAATTAATCTTAGGTGCATCTTTAGTAGGTGCTATGTCATTAGCTAGTGGATGTTCATCAATGGGTATGTGTGGTGGAAGTAAATGTGGAGCTTCTGGTAAGTGTGGAGATAAAAAAACTGAAAAAGCAGATAAAGCTGCTAAATGTGGTGCAGAAAAAACTGAATCTGCTGGTAAATGTGGATCAAAATAGGTTTTTATGACTAATACACCCGATTATTATTGTGGATTAGGACTTAGAAATGAATTTATTCATGAAGTTGAACAAGTAGACTTTAAACCATCATGGTTTGAAGTTGTACCTGAAAATTGGATAGATATTAATGTAAAAAATAGAGCAGTTTTTGAGCGAATTGTACAAGAGTTTGAGATAGTTGCTCATGGTATATCTCTTTCGATTGGCTCAAACACTCCACTAGATAAAAACTTTTTAAAAAAACTTAAAACTTTTCTTGATGATTATGAGATAGAGTTTTACTCTGAACATCTTAGTTTTTGCTCTTTAGAAAACAAACAACTACATGAGCTTTTGCCACTTCCAATGACTATAAATATGGTTGAGTATATTTGTGAAAGAGTTGATGAAGTTCAAAACTTTTTAGGTCGCTCTATCGCACTTGAAAATGCCTCTTACTACTATGTTCCTTACTCTGAGATGGATGAGAGTGATTTTATAAATGAGGTTATATCAAAAAGTGGATGTAAATTGCTTTTAGATGTAAATAATGTTTATGTAAACTCTCATAACCATAAGTTTAATCCAAAAAAGTTTTTAGACAAAATTGATTACTCTAAAATAGCCTATATGCATATAGCAGGTCACACACATATAGATGAAAATCTTATTATAGATACACATGGTGAAGATGTAGTAGATGAAGTTTGGGATTTGTTAAAGTATGTAAAAGATGGTGGTGTGAAAAAACCTATATTGCTTGAGCGTGATAGTGATGTTCCATCTTATGATGCTATACTAAATGAGTATAAGTATATGCAAAAGATATATTCATGAATTTAGAGCAAGATATACAAAAACGTTTTATTAAAAATATTACATCAGATAACTTAAATCATATAAGTTCTGCACTTAAAGTTTATAGTGATTTGGTTTACTACTCTTTTTTGGAAGTTATAGAAAAAGCATACCCAAGATGCTGTAAACTATTTGATCAGAAGAGTTTAAAAGATATTATATATAAGTTTATGGATTATGGCTCATATAATCCTTTATATTGGAGAGTTGCACTTGAATTTAGAGATTTTATACTTAAATACAACACTTATGATATAGACTTTTTAGATGATTTAATCTCTTATGAGGCCTTAGAGATACAGATGTATATGCAAAAATATACAGACTATAAAGAGAGCAAGTTTGATTTAAAAAACTCATATAAATTAAATCCTCAAACAAATATATCTATATATAATTACCCAATTCACAACCCATCTTTTGATCAAAGCCCAAATAGTTTTGAAAAAGGTGAATATATAGTTCTTTTTTATTTTGATAAAGATAAACTTGAGATCATATCTCAAGAGATAACACCTTTTTTAAAAGAGTTTTTAGAGAGTCTAGACTCTTTGTGTAATATAGAAGAGGTGATGGAAATATTTTCTTCAAAATATGAAGTTCCATTTGAAGATATAAAAGAGATTTTAGAGGATGTTTTAAGTAACTATCTAAAGTTAAATGTACTAATTAAGGCTTAAAATGAATATATTTTATATGTTAATGTTAATGGTTGTAAGTGCAATGGCTCAAAAAGTAGAGTTTCAGGTTCTAGGTTCTGGTGGACCAGAGATAGATGGTAGAGCATCAACTTCATATATAGTTTGGATTGATGATAAAGCAAGAGTATTGATAGATGCTGGAAGTGGTTCAATGCTTAACTTTGAAAAAAGTAAAGCTAGGTTGGAAGATTTAGAAGTTATAGTTTTAACACATCTTCATATTGATCATAGTGTAGATCTACCATCTTATATAAAAGCTGGATATTTTTCTAACAGAAGAGATGTTTTGCCTATAGTTGGACCTAGTGGTAATAGATACTTTCCTGATATTGAAGATTTTTTAGACTCTTTGTTTAACGGTACATATAAATATATGAGTGATGTTTTAGATGAAGATAGTGATTCTTTTCAAATAGTCCCAGTTGAGGTAGATTCAAAAAATGTTATTCATAAAAAATTTAAACATTTTAGTTTAGATTTAACTAATGTATATCATGGAAATGTTCCAGCAATTGCAGTACGTGTAAATGTTGGATCAAAAAGTTTGCTTGTTAGTGGAGACACAAATAACAAAAACCTATCTTTAGAAAAATTGGCAAAAAATGTAGATCTTTTTGTTGCTCACCACGCGATACCTCAATATGCTAAGGGTTACGCAACACAACTACATATGACACCATCAATAATTGCAAAAGTAGCTAAAGATGGCAATGCTAAAAAAGTTTTACTTACACATAGAATGAAAAGAACAATAGGTAAAGAGGAAGAGAGTTTAAAAGTTATTAAAAAGATATATAATGGTGAAGTTTTATTAGCAGAAGATATGATGAAGTTAAAGCTATAGACTTTTAATAAATATTTAGATATAATTCCGTTCCCAATTCTATATGTTAAATGTAGAAAAGGTTTTACGATCAATATCTTGAAAAAGATAATTTTTTACGAAAGGGTTAAAGATGCCTAAAATGAAATCTGTAAAAGGCGCTGTTAAGCGTTTTAAAGTTAAAAAGAATGGTTCTGTTAAACGTGGTACTGCGTACAGAAGTCACATTTTGACTAAACAAGATTCTGATACAAGAAGCAAACAAAATAGTCCTAAGACTGTAGCTAAATGTATGGAAAAAAACATCAAGAACATGATCAACTAGTCGACAGTAAAAAGTCAATTCTCCAATTTTAAATAATTGGGCAAGTCCATCATTGAATGGCACCATAATCATTAGATTAGTGGTAAAGCATAAAGGAAAGAAATGCCAAGAGTAAAGACAGGTGTTGTAAGACGCCGTAGACATAAGAAAATATTAAAGCTTGCTAAAGGTTTCTACAGTGGTAGAAGAAAGCACTTTAGAAAAGCAAAAGAGCAAATTGAACGTTCATTAGTTTATGCATTTAGAGATCGTAAACAAAATAAAAGAGAATTTAGAAAACTTTGGATTATCCGTATTAATGCGGCTGCACGTCTAAATGAAATGAATTACTCAACATTTATGAATGGTCTTAAAAAAGCTGGTATCGAACTTGATCGTAAAATCCTAGCTGATATGGCTATGAATGACGCTGCTGCATTTACTGCATTAGCGGCATCTTCAAAAGCTGCATTATAGTATTAGAAGCTTCGGCTTCTAAACTATAACCTCTTTACACCACACAATTAAACCCCTAACGAATTTAAGCCTTTTTTCAAAGCATCTTCTAATTCACTTTTATATGATGGATTTCTATCTATTAAAGCTTTATCCAATTTTAAAATAATATCTTTACTTGTATTTTTTGCTCTACATAGATATAACATTGTTTCAGAGTATAATTCAAATTCTGGATGAACTCTAATACCAAGTTTTGGATGAATATTTGGATAATACTTTATTATGTCATCAATTGCACTGTTTAATTCTTCTTTCGATGTGGAACTATTTTTAACAATTTTTCTTAATTCATCAAAACTTCTAGCACCCTTGTTCACTTTAGAAAAGGTGTTTGTTTTTTTAGCTTTACTAACTGTAGATGTTTTATCATTATCCACAAAAAGCAGTATAACAACAAGTATGGCTAGAACAATCATCAAAACACCTATAATCAATAAAATCGTTTCTGCACTCATTTTAATTCCTCTTTAATGTATGTACTATATTAACATATAAATCAAAATATATGTATAAAATAGTAAAAAAGTTTTAGTTTACTTAATATAAAAATCTTACTATAATACGGTAATTAATTTTAGGAGAAATAATGGCTTTTTCACAAGAAAAACGTAAGGGTACAATTAGCGGTATCATCTTTGTTGCTTTAGTAGCATCTGCCGCTACTTTTATAGCTGGTTTGAAACCACTTTTAGCACTTGGTATCTCACCACTTGTAGTTGGTATAGTAATAGGTATCTTTTATGCTAATACTTTACATAATAAATTTCCAGAGTCATGGGAAACTGGTATAGTATTTTCAGGTAAAAAAATATTAAGATTCGCCATAGTATTTTATGGGTTTCGTATAACTTTTCAACAAATTGCTGATGTAGGTTTTGAAGGTTTTATGGTTTCACTATTGGTTCTTAGCTCAACTCTCTTACTAGGTATATTTTTAGGTACTAAGGTGTTTAAAATGGATAGAGATACATCTATACTTACTGCTGCTGGTGCATCAGTATGTGGAGCAGCTGCTGTTTTAGCTACTGAACCTGTTTTAAAAGCTGAGGAGCATAAAACTGCTGTAGCTGTTTCTATGGTAGTACTTTTTGGTACTATATCTATGTTTTTATATCCTGTTCTATATTCTGGGATAATTCAACCAGCGACTGGATTTCTACATATGGATCCAACTACTTTTGGTATGTATGTTGGTGGAACTATACATGAGGTTGCTCAAGTTGTAGCAGTACCAGCATCTATACCAGGCGCAGGCCCTGAGATGGCAAATACAGCAGTAATTGTAAAAATGACAAGAGTAATTATGATTGCGCCTATGTTAATCATAATGGGCCTAGTTTTAAGTTATATGGCTAAAAAAGAGGGTAATGCTGGTGATAAGCTTAAACTTGTTATACCTTGGTTTGCAGTTTACTTTATAGGTATGGCTGGTGTTAACTCTTTAATTCACTCATATACATTAAGTGCGGATGCTGATATTGCAAGCACAATCACATATATAATAAACAATATAAATATTATTGATACTTTCCTTTTAACTATGGCTATGACTGCTTTAGGTATGGGAACAAGATTCTCTAAATTTAAAGGTTTAGGTATGGCTCCAGTTTTAACTGCTGGTGGTATGTTCATATGGTTAGTACTTGGTGGTTTTATTATAACTAAAACTGTAGTAACAATCTTTTAATTTATTTAAAGAGTATTAGCGTACTCTTTAATAGATATAACAATTTTCTCTTTTTATTTAACTCTCTTCAATTGCACAAATCATCAAAAATTCCACCAATATCTTAATATTTATAATAAATAACAGTATCTATATACATGACAAAAACAAACAAGTATCAAAAAGTAAACCAGTAAACCCCCTAAAACAGGCACTCAAAAAAAGAATTTGAAAGAATTATCACATTTCGATCAAAACCACTTGACAATAAAGTTAGAATCCCCTATAATTCCCGTCCACAAACGATGAGTCGCTTGCAAAAGAGACACAGACGCTACGAGTTGTAGAGTATGAGAAGTCATTTGAGATCATTGAAAACTAA
>WFNF01000021.1 GCA_015488775.1 Helicobacteraceae bacterium | reverse complement strand
TTTTTCTAAGCTACCTGTGCGGTAGTTTACCATGATACATTGACACAGTATCATACTGCAATTTTCTAAGCTACCTGTGCGGTAGTTTACATTACAAGCTTTTGAGGATGACAGAAGTTATTTTTCTAAGCTACCTGTGCGGTAGTTTACGTAAACATTAATACTCTTATCTAGTTTCGGCTTTTCTAAGCTACCTGTGCGGTAGTTTACACCCTGATGCTACTATTATAAACAACAAGCGATTTCTAAGCTACCTGTGCGGTAGTTTACAGCAAATATTTTGGCTAAAGTTACCAATATATCGAGCTCAATAGCTCCTAAAGCAAATTATACCAAAAAAAATCATACATTTACTTTAGCCCTATTTTTAGGGTGCTATTGCATCTCTTAAAAATAAAGGTTTTTTTGCAGTGAAAACTTGTAAAAACTAATAATCTCTACATTATCTACTTTCTGATCAGTATCTTTTGTTATAAGTAGAGATTTACATTTAGTGTTTTCATAAAACTTTAATGCACTTAGTTCTCTTTTTTTTGTATCTTCGTTGTCTATGTTGTAAGAGACTTGAATCAGATTATTTTTATATATAAAGTCTATCTCTTTGTTATCTCTAATATAATATATATCTTCACCATTTTCATTTAAAAAGGTAAAAACCATATTTTCTAAAGCAGTGCCTAAGTTTCTTTGTGGACTTATACCTAAATTTAAAAATCCATTATCATTTAGATAAATCTTTTTTGAAGATTTTATAGTTTCACTTAATTTGTTATGTTTTTTTGAGATTAATGTAATCAAAAAATTATCTTCAAAATACCCAGTATACTCTTTAATCATCTTAGCATCACAAGACAACTTTTTAGCTAATGAACTGTAGTTGAGTATGCTTGTTGCGTTAGATACAACATAGTAAAAAAGATCTCTTATAATCTTGGAGTTTTTTATGTTGTAACAAGGGACTATATCTTTAAGTATAATATCTTCTGCTATGTTTTTTAAAATCTCTTTTTTTATCTCTATATTGTCATTAGATATAACAGAAAAGTACCCTCCCCACTTCATATACTCATCTTGAGCCTTTTGTATAGTTATACTGTTTTTTACAACTTGTATGTTTGATGATATATCTATATTTTTATAAATTAAGAACTCTATAAAACTAAAACTATGAACTCTAAGTTTTAAAACTCTTCCTGTTAACAAAGTAGCATAATTTGAGGTTAAAAGTGAGGAGTTAGAACCTGTTATAACAAACTTTATATTTGAGTTTTCATATCTAGACTTTATAAATACTTCCCAATTTTGAAAGATTTGTATCTCATCTATAAAAAAATATATCTTTTTATCCTCTTGTGGTTGTGCAAGTTTTAAAAATTCTATATATATCTTTTCAAGATAAGCAGCATCATTTTTATATGGTATAAAAAAAGGCTTTTCTAGGTTAATAAAAAAGATGTTTTGTGCCATAACACCACTTTTTATAAGTTCATTTATCATCAGTTTTGCCAAGGTACTTTTACCAACACGCCTAGCCCCAATAAGGGCTAAAACCTCTTTAGGTTTTAAAAAAGCAAGGGCTTTATCTAGAATCTCTCTTTTAGAAAAATCAGTATATGCTTCAGAATTTACCCAATGAGGATTATCTTCTAATAGAATTGATTCCATATTTTCTCCATTTATCTGGAATGTATTCTATATATTAGCATATATTTAGGAATATATTCCTAAAACCAAGGCACTGTTGCTGTTTTGCTTAAGCCATAAGTATTAAAAGTACCCTCAACTTCACTATCAAAATCTATTTTTTCTATAAATAGTTTCAACTCTTGATCAGAAGATAAACTTTTTACCATAATAAATGGAAGTTTAGAACTTTTATCTTCCATACCTTCATAGTGTTTTAATGCATCAGCAACACTTATTCCTCGTCTTAATGCTTGTTTCTCTGCTCTTTTCAATAAATTTGCTTTAAACTGTCTTCGTTTAAATTGTACAAATTTATCTGTTTTTGGTATTGCCAAAATTTCACCCATACAAAGATAATCTTTTAGACGTTCTAACCAAGTATCTAATTTTAAATCTATCAAATCTTCTTTATCGTTAGCAAATATCCTTAAACACTCACCCATAGGAAAAATTTTTGTACCATAATTTGGAAAAGAGAGTGCTATACTCTCATTATTTATTTCAACTAAAGCTAGATGAATTTGCGCATAAACTTTTTTCCATAAAAATCCTAAACTAATTTCACCTTCATTTAGGAGTTTAATATCTATATAGTATTTCATTATTATTTACTTTGCACTTTCGCCAAATACACCACCACGAATTAGTACTGCCATAACATAATGCTCGTCTTCAATTCTCTCAAGATTTTCACCAGTTGCAAATTTATCAAATAGTGTAAAAAAATCTTGTTTATCTTTGGGCGTCCTGTATGCTATACCTAAATTTGTAACTGCACCATAAGGTTCAACGGCAATAGCACCAGCACTATCATCTGTATCATAAGCTTTATACCAAGTATCAATACTTCTTAAAGCATTACCAATTTTTTGTTCATGCATAGCTGAAATATTATTTACTGAATAAAGGATTTTACTTTTTTGTGCTTTACCTTTATCCAAAACTAGTTCTTCGCTTGGATAAACTACTTGAGCCTTGCCAATCTTAGCAAAACATTCTATGTCTAACAATAAAAAATCATCTTCACTTGCTAAGGTTGCTGCAATTTTTTCACCTAAAGAAAGTAGATCTTTGTCTTCACACTCCATAGACTTAGTATTAAATTTTAAAGCATCAAAGGTCAACGATGTATCATTAAACTTTACATGCACCTCAATATTCTCTGCACCCACCCTATTTCTCCATAAAAATCTTGCATTTGCAATATTTAAAGCATACCTTTTAGCAAGTTCAGTAAAACCATTATTTTTTATATATTTTTTTGATGCAATATGTAAGCTTTTTTTGAATTCTGAACTATTACAAGCTGAAGGTGCAACAGAACCTAAAATTTTTAAACTAAAACTTAATTTCAGAGTATCTTGTTCAGGAGAAAGAGAACAGAAGTCTACAGTTTGCAGGTTTGCTTTTTCCACCTCAGCATTTAACTTTAAAGGATCATTTTTAATCGCTGGTTTTAAGCGATTTGAAATTGTACCACGTACAGATTTTTCTATTAGATGTAAAGGAGTACATTTACTACGATTATCCCAAGATGTACCATACATATATCCATCAGATGGAACCAATTTCTTTTCAAAACTTAACACAGATGCTACTTTAATTTTTGCCATTTTATTTTCCTTATAATTTTTGTTGTGTACATTGATAAAGAGCATTTTCTTTATCAAATCTATAGACCCATAACATCTCATCTAAAGATGTAATTTTGTATGCCATTTTAAACTCACCCAAAGTAACTATACTCTCAGCATACCGATGTGGAGTATCTTCATCTCTTTGATTTTTTGCAAAACCAATATCACTAATACCTTGAAACCCTACAGCTAAAGGTACAATCCATCCAGAAGTTGCTCTTTTTTGATGCCAAATCACACCCTCTTCATTAGATTCACAACTATTATGTACTCCAAGATAATGAATTAAGGATTCTATTGCATCTTGACCCTTACTCATCATCTCCAACATCAATTCTCGTCGCTCTACAAGTACAAATCCAGGCATAAGTTTTTTACACAAAAACTTCATATCATCACTACCTTTTTTAACAGTAGCATAGGTTGGCTCTCTAAAACCCATTATATCTCCACCAGCCAAACGCATTTTATAAAGTTTTTGAGAAATCTTTTCTAAAACTATCTCTTTTTCATCTCTAGCTATTCCACTATATTCAAGAACAAGTGAAACATCTAAATGAATTCTTGCTTCCTCTATAAAAGCTGAACGTTTTCCATCTTTATCCAAAGGATTACCTGTACCTATTATTGAGTGTACGAAATCACCTGAACCCTTATGAGTTTGTAAATCAGCAGAATGAACAACTATACCAGTAGAATGTACAATAAAATCATTAAAGCCACTCTGATTTAAAAGCCTTTGCAAATTATGAGTAGCACCTAAAAAAGCCGTTAAAGCTGGAATACCAATAGTAAAAGGGCTTGACAACGCGTTTGCATTTTGAACTTTTATATGTGGCAATACAATAAGTTTTTTTATAGAATTACTCATCTAAATGCCTCTTTATTTTTTTCCAAAATATCTTTAAAGTTATCTATTTCAGACTTGTTATACACTTTCTTACCTATACTTTTTTCAAATGACCTTACAAACCAAGAGGTAGTTTCTTTTAAAAGTTTATCCAACCATTCATCACTATCTATTCGCTTTTCACTATCTAATAACCAAATTTTTTGATGAGCTTTCAACATAGAAGTTTTTTCATAGTATTGTTCATCCGCAACCTCTCTAATTAAATACATTTTATAAATAATTTTTTCAATTATCTCTTCATATCTATACTCCCTACCCTCACGAATATTTTTATTATTATAATCTGTTTTTATAATACTATCCAAAGCAAGAAAGCTCTCTTTAAAATCCCATAAGCGTAAAGAATCTGTAAAAAAATTCTTCTTGGGGAAATAAATATCTCTTTTATTAATTAAAGGAGGCATAGAATGTAGTAAATGTGCTTTACCTCCATTTTGATTATTCAATACACTAATATTTTGAGGTTTAGTTCCACCATAACCAATAGTTGTTAAGTTGTATATCTCTATAAAACTATCATCAGAATACTCTTTTTTCTTTTTTTTATCTCTTAAATCTTTTACTTCATCTGAAAATCTCATCTCATCAAGTTTATGTCTGAGGTGATACATAATTCCAGAATTTGTTAGTATAGAAAGTAAATGGTATTCATTTTCTAATGGAAAGTACACCTGCTTGATTCGCAAACTTGTGACACTATCAGTAGACTCTTCAATCATCTCTAAAAAGCCTTTTTTAAGCTCAGTATATGATATATTTTTAATTGACAATAGTTCTTTAGCTATATTAGAATCTTGTTTAATATGTTCAATTAATTCTAAACCATCATCCATTTTAAGTGTCAAAAACTTATATACATCTAATGCTGCTGCATTACCTAAGGCATCCACTTTAACATCTACATTACCACTATGCAAATATCCATCTTCTCTTTTTTTAGCCTGAAAAATAATTGGATTTACATATCCATTTTTATTTTTTCTAGAAGATGGATGTGAAAATGTACACGGATGGGTAGCCATAGAAATCTGTTTTGCACGAGATGAAGCATTTGGTAACCACTCTTGTAGTGAAAAAAGTTTTTCACACTTAAGTTTCAACTCAAAAACTTCATCTTCATTCATAGAAGTTTTCAAGTTCTTTTTTATCCATGCCTCTTTTCTATCTTTAAAAAAGTTGGATAACGCCGTTTGATTCATAAAATCCTCCTTGTTACTTTTTTGATAAGTATCTCAACTTACGTGTATTTAATTAAGCTATTTGTGCAATATTAAACATTTTAATACATTGGATAAAATAATACTCTTTTATTATTTTAAAGTCAAGTAAATTATTAAACTACCTGTGCGGTAGTAAATATGATACACTTTAATACATTTTTCTAAGCTACCTGTACGGTATATATAAAGTGCGTATGAAATAATACCTAAATTCATTTATATTTTTACCAATCCAGTTTGATCACTGTATCGATATTCAGCGCCATCTTGATACATAAAATTCAATTCACCAAAGAGTTTAGAAACATCTACTATACTTTTACTATGTAAATTGGAGTAAACTTTTAGTGCCGACTTATAATCTCTTGGCAACCACAATGATGTTATATTTTCATCACAGTATATTTCAATTTCATATATACCCTCTCTATTTATAAATTCGCCACAATCATCTTTTTCTCCAATATAAATTTCATCAGATTTGTCATCATAAAGAAAAAATATTTGTGTACTTTCAGGTGAATCTCTAAATTTATGAAATATTTGAGGATGTGCACTTAAGTACCAAGCTTCATTTATAAATCCTTGCATGCTATCTGCACCAACTTGAGAATATGTAGTTAAATCTTCTTGTATAACGTAATGTTCCAAATCACTTAAAGAGTTATATTCATCTAAAGATTGGGGCTTTTGAATTCTTAATGTAGCATCAAGTGAGTTTAATAATTTTTCTTCATCTAGTAACTCTTTTAAATCGTGAGTATTAAGCTGTAACATCTCTTCATAGCCTGGCTTTATAAAATATTTTCCATCTTCATCACAGGCTTTAAATGCTTTATAGTTATACTGCATAACAGATATATTTGGTTTTTCAATATTTCCTTCTCTATGACGTCGAACACGACCTGCTAGTTGAATTAAGGATCTATATGAAGAAGGTTCTATCACTGCCCAATCAAAATCATGATCTCGTCCAACCTCTTCAACTGGAGTGGCGACCAAAATAAAAATAATATTTTTAGCTTTTGTATTATCTAAATGGCTACGAATAATATTATTTTTAAAAGCATTGATTTCTTCACCATCTTTCTCTTTTCTTTTTAGTACAGCATCTAAATGTTCTTCTTGAATATGTCTGAGTAATAATATTTGTCGTGAATGATAACTCATAACTCTAAATTCAGTATCTTCATCTAGCTCAACATTCTGCAGATATATACTCAATGAGATACATGGTTCAATGTTAGCAACTCTAACCACACCAAAAGATACTTTTTTTGTGCTTTTATTATCTACACTATAGTGATCACTATGTTTTTGTAAAACTGCTTCTTTAATATGTTCAAAATAACTATTGGTTTTTATGTCGTCTTCTTCAAACTCACAATCATCCATATTAGTTTTACATTCAAAGATATCTGCCTTTCTTTTTACATCTTGCTTTGCTAGTGAATTAACACGCTTTTCTACAAATACTTTATGAAAATTTTTATACAATTCAATATCACAATTACTATCAAAATTTTCCACTGTAGTTGTAAATTCATCAATTATTGAAGTATAAATATTATTATTAACCTCTCTTGTTTTTGAAAAAAGGTTCCATCCTTTTTTATAAACATTAAAATATCCTTCAGCCAAATCAGGTGGTATAGTAGCAGAAGAGATCATAACTTTCCTACCAAGAAGTCCTGCTAAATAAATTAATCTTCCAATAGCAATACTATCAGAACCACTAAAATCATCAATCTCATCAATAACCAAGTCTGATGAACTAAGTCGCAATGAAGGCAAAATATATTTACCTCCTCGTTTAGTTTCTACAGAACCCATCAAATGATCTATTGTACAAGCTAAAACTGGAGCATATAAAAATTGTCTATCTTTCTTATTTTTTAAAACTGTATCTAAACCTTTTTCAGAAAAATCTCCTTCAAAATCAATATCTTCATCAAAAAGGGATTCACTAGATTCTGAACCAGTATGGCTAAAAATATTTTCTTCAATATCTACATCTTTTGTATTGTGTAATATAGATATTGCTTTTGAACCAATAAGTACAGCTAGCTCACTATTGTTTAATCCTATATTATTTCTATACTCATCACCCGTTTGCAAAGTTAATGTTCGTAATCCTAAAGCTAAAACATAGCGCAATGATTTTTTATCAGAAGAAGTAGCCTGCATTATTTTTGCATTTGCAAATGTTTTCCCACAACCTGTACTTGCCATGTTAACTGCAAAAAAACCACTTTTGGCTTTATAATGTTTTTTTAATTTTTGTACTGCCTTATCTTGCCATGAAAAGTTTTTTGGACTTAACTTTTTTAATCCTTTAACATCATGAACCATTGGCATTTCATGCTCAAGTTTTACTAAGCTATGTGCAATTTTTAAAGCAGATTTTGCAACACCTACAATATGTTCATCTAAACTTTGTTTTAGTTTTTTAGTTTTAAAATCTGTATTAGCAAATAGTCCTGTTGCATTTTCCCATGACAAATCAGCTTCTTTCGATGAATAGTCATAATCTCCTAACATTAATGAAAGTCTTGCATAATGTAAAATAACTCGTATACTTCCGTCGTTAAGAACTGTTTCAAACTCTTTAGATTCATTTTTTAATTTATATGACCACTTTTTAATCTCTTTTGTCCATCTATTAGAATTACTAAGTAAGCCCTTTGAAAAAGTAAAGCACTTAACTAAATCCCTATTATTGTCATTATTTTTGTTTTCATATCCCCAACTTTTAGTTATATATTTCACTACATCATTAATACTTTTAGCTTCTACACCTTGTAAATCATTTAACAATTTTTTAGTCTTAAATTCAGCAGGTAGCTTATGATGAGAGAGTATCAACCAAAAAATAACTTGTTCTAGTTCTGATAAATCTCTAAATGGGTTTTTTACATCTAAATCTACGTTTTTTATTATATCTTTTTCATCAATGTCAATATCAATTAAGCAGTCTAACCAATGTTTAGATTTTTTTTCACATACTTTTATAAAACTATACAAAAGTAAACATGAAAGCCATTCATGCCTGATTGGGTCACTTGTTATTTTTTTGTTAGTTAATTTATCTTGAAAAAAATCATTAGATTTACCCCAGTCATGAAATAATGCACTAACTGCTACTAACGATTTTATTAAAGGTAGATATTTCCAATCACTCTCACTATAATCTTTTAATAAATTTTTCTTTGTACTATTCACCGCCACATACCCCTCACTACTAAATTTATCTCTATTTCCAACCACCCAGATAAACTCGCTTCTTGCTCTTGTTCTTATCCAATGACATGAGACTGCTGTACTTTTTGATGCTGTTTTTCTTAACAGTTTTTTTACCGCATCTAAACCCTCTTGAGTAATAATTGTTTGCCAAGTGTTGTCACCTATGCGGTTTGCAAAAGCATCTAATACTCTTCTTGTTTTTTTTAAAGCATTTTTCTCACATTGTGAGACAAAAGTAACCATCATACTTTATGCTCCTGCTTGTAAAAAAGTGCTACATCTTTTACTTCATTAAACATAAAATCAAGTGCTTTGTAATCTACAAAATTTTGTAAACATTGAGACCTAAAACCTTTTTCATCCATATTTTCAGATGCACACACAAAAGCCCAAGGTAACACAAGAGCATCTTTGATCAGATCTGCTATGTCAAACACTAAAGCACCTCTTCTTGTTTTTCCATGTATTACAGCAAAACCATGAGGTATGCCAAGCACCCACAAAGTAGATGCGGCAAGACCATAAGCAAGATAGTTTCCATGATTTAGAAAAGCGTTAGCATCATCAGCTGCATTATGCTCTCTTGTAAAGCCTATTTGGTTTGTTGTTTTTGCTGCGTATTTGTAAAGTTTTTTGGTAAGTTCAGCTTCTAGTTGTAAAAGTTTACCAACGCTAGGAGCTTTATATATAGAGTCAATACTTTTATCTAACATCGGTTCTATATCTTCAAGGTTAAAACCTGCAAGTTTTAGTTCTCTATCTTTAGAGTAAACTTTTTTTATAAAATTTATTCGAGTAACTTGAAAGCGTTTTGCAACCTCAAGTCTTTTCATATCATCAAACCAAAAGCTCATCCAACCTTGAATATACTCTGTTGGTCTATATTCACTTTGTGGGGTTAACCACTCTATCTGAGTACCCGAGATTAGCGGTGTGCTACCACTTCCACTAAAACCTACAAGAACACCAGCACTTGCTAACATTCTCATAGCAGCTTGAGTAATGGATGTGCCAGTGCCCAAAAGCAAACAAGTAGTATTTGCTATAGGTATGTTCCAGTATTGGTACTCTTTTTTAGCTTCGCTCAAGTAAAGGACTCGTCCATCTTTTTGCATCACACGACAATACTCTAAATAATAGATATTAGCACGCTTAGAGTGTAAAATTGCTTTTAAATCTGTAAGTTGTTGCAATGCATCTCCTCAATCTTTTACACGATAACATAATTAAAATATATTAATACTATTTTATAAACATAATATAAGAATTTAAAAAATAATATACATAATTTGATAAATTGAAACTTTTTGTAACATATATTTTGGATTATAATTTTTACACCAAATCATAATCTGCTATAATTCCACAATGTGTGCAGTATTTGGAATATTAGGTGATTATTCACCATCTCTTGCTAGAAAATCTATAGAACTTATGAGTCATAGAGGGCCTAATCATTGTGGTATTATTGAAAAAGAGCAACTCTTTTTTGCACACAATAGATTAAGTATTGTTGATCAAGAGAAACGCTCTAATCAACCCTTTGTATTTAAAGATATATTATTAAATTTTAATGGTGAGATATATAACTTTAAAGAGTTAAAAAAAGAGTTGGATTTTGATTTTAAGACCTCTAGTGATACTGAGGTTATTATGGCATCTTACCTTAAGTGGGGAGTTGATTTTGTAAGCAAACTTGAGGGTATGTTTGTTATAGCTGTTTTTGATGGTGCTAAACTTTTAATTTTTAGAGATAGATTTGGAAAAAAACCTATTTATTATACTAATCAAGATAGTTTTATCTTTGCTTCTGAGCTTAAAGCTATAAAGCCACACCTTAAACATAAAGAGTTAAATGTGGATGCCCTGCACTCTTATCTAGCTTTTTTAGCTCCAAGTTTTGATCAAACATTTTATAAAGATGTTTATAAACTTCCAGCCTCACATTACCTTGTATTTGAGAACAGATCACTTAAAATAAAAAGGTACTACTCACCTTTAACAAACAAAATATCTATTTTTAGTGAAAAAGATGCCATAGAAAATATAGAAAATGAACTTGTAAATTCAGTTCATAAAAGGTTAAATTTTGATGTAAATTCAAGTTTTTTACTCTCTGGTGGGCTAGATAGTTCACTTATAACATCTATAGCATCTAAAAAACAAAAAGTACAAACATACTCTTTTGGTTTTGATCAGTACAACAAATATAATGAGCTAGATATGGCTTTGTATAGCTCAAACCTTTTAGGAAGTGAGCATACACAAATTGTGGCAAGTAGAGATGATTTTATAGAATCTTTAGAAGATACATTTTTTTATATGGATGAGCCTATAAACGACCCTGCTTCATCATTTTTATATATACTGATGAAACATATAAAAAATGACAATATAGACATAGTTTACTCAGGTGAAGGCAGTGATGAGCTTTTTTTAGGTTATAGACATTATTTTGAGTATCTTGACTTAGAAAAACTATCATCACTAAAAAAGCCTATGTGGGCAGAAAAATACTTCAAGTCAAACTATAATGAAAACAGAGAATGGGAATGGTACAAAAGAGTTTTTGAAAAAAGTTTACTTTTTAGATCAAGTGGTGAAAAATTTACAGATATACAACAAAACAAACTTTTTAAGAAAAATATAAAAGACAACTATTCGTTAAAATATCTAAACCTATTTTTTGATCATTTTAAGGGCTCTGAGCATAAAGATATGAGTTCTTGGTATTCATACTTAGATTTGTACCATTTTCAAGCTGAGCACTTTTTAACTAAGCTTGATAGAGTAAGTATGGCACACTCCATAGAAGCAAGATCCCCATTTCTTGATCATAAACTTGTTGATACAGTTTTTAGCATTGATCCTAAACTAAAGTACCAAAACAACAACACAAAAGATCTTCTAAAAAAAGTAGCTAGTAGATACTTAGATAAAAAGATAATTGATCAGAAAAAGAGAGGTTTTTCAACACCTTTTAATGAATGGATACAAGATCATAATATAAATATTGTTTTGGATGTAAATAGAAAAAGTAAACTTTTTAATGAGGAGTATCTAGTAAGTCTTATATCACAAGCCTCAAAAGGTCGCTTTAAGCAACACTTTTGGGCTTTATATGTTTTTAGTGTTTGGTATAAAAAAGAGTTTTTGTAAAATTATGCCCATCTGTTTTTAGAAAACTAGCTCTTTCAATATCTTTTCTCAGAATATACCTAGCATATTTTTCATTAAGTAAAAGCAGTTTATAAAATATGCTATAATTACATATAATAAAAAGAGGATAAGATAATCATGACAAAAGCATTTACTGAAATAATTAAATTATCGGATTCATCTGTTAAAGGTTTTGCAGTGGCTGAGAAAAATGCAAACTCTTTAACACGAAAAAAACAAGATACTGCTCGTAAAGAGAGAAGAGATAGACTCAATAAACTTCGTGCATCTGCATAAATGACAGATATACAAAAAGAAACACTGTATGCAAATTTTAAACTACTCCCACTTGGAGAAGTTGAACCTTCTCTCCTTCATACATTCAACTGTAAAATAAATTCAGATTTAACGAACTTCATTCATAATACTGCTATTGACTTTGAAGTTAGACAAATAGCAAGAACTTTTGTACTTGTAAATCATTATAAAAATGAAGTTGTTGGATATTTTACAATATCTATGAAATCACTCAGCACTAATGGAATGTCTAAAACAAGTATAAAAAAAATAGATGGTATTTCAAATAGTAGAGTCTGTATTCATAGTTTTTTAATAGGACAGCTTGGAATATCTGATAACTATGCAGAATATAAACTTGGTACTTTATTATTAGATGATGCTTTTTCAAAAATTGAAATGGCACATGATTTAGTTGCAGGACGATATATATTAGTGGATGCCATCAATCACAAAAAGGTATTAAATTTTTATACAGAGAATGGATTTGCATTATTAGATACTAACGTAGAAGAATCTGAAGATGGCAGTATGAGAATGATTTATAAGATATAAGAGAAGATTGAGCATATTTCATGTAGTATAGTTTTTGTACAAAACTATACTACATTATTTAGTTATAAGATTTTCTTGAACTTCGTATTATATGGTATTATATGGTATTGTGTAGGATTGTATGGATGGACTCCTACATTCCCAGATTATGCACCACAAGCATCAATTTTACCCATATCTATCTCAACTCCGCCACCAGATATCATCTCTTCATTCTCTTTGATCAGATTTCCATTATGTTTGATTGAGTAAGATATCTTAACGCTATCTCTGATTGTATTTATAGTTGAGCAGTATGTTTCTAGTGATGCCATAACCCATCTACTTGCTTTTACATCATCAGCGTCACTATCAAAGCTATAATCTAAATGAAGCTTTACAAACTTTCTTGGATGATCATCTGCTCTTGTTCCATCTGCATCTATATTTAAGTTTGTAACACTGTTACCACTGTTTTTTGGCATTAAAACCATATCTGTTGCACTACAAGTAACAACACTACTTAAAAAATACTCTATGGGAGTTATCTCAGGGCAGTTTATAACAAAACTTCCTTTTTCAGTTTTTGCTTCAAACTTCATTTCACTTTGGTGACTTACACTTATTTTCATATTTTAAAGACCTTTTATATAATTTTCAAATTGTTCAAGTTGTTTTATTGTTTGTTTCGTTGCTGTTCCACCTTGTGAATCTCTAGCATTCATTGAACTTTCAAGTTGAAGTAAAGGAAGAACATCCTCTTCTATACGCTTATCTATAGCTTTAAGTTCATCTAAACTTATCTCACTTAAATCTATGTTTAACACCTCTGCTCTTGCTACAGCATTTCCAGTTATAAAGTGAGCCTCTCTAAAAGGTATATTACATTTAGCTACTAAATAATCAGCTAAATCTGTTGCACTTAGATGCCCTATTTTTGTAGCTTTTAACATATTTTCAGGTTTTACTATAAGAGTTGCTAAAGATGCTTTTAAAATCTCTAAAGATAACTGTATAGTTTCAACAGAGTCAAACACGCCCTCTTTATCCTCTTGTGTATCTTTATTGTAAGCTAAAGGAAGACCTTTCATAACAGTTAAAAGTGACATAAGATTTCCATATACCCTACCACTTTTACCACGCAATAACTCTGGAACATCAGGATTTTTCTTTTGAGGCATTATAGATGAGCCTGTTGAGTACTCATCACTAAACTCTACAAAACCAAACTCATAAGATGACCATAAAACAAGCTCTTCACTTAAACGAGATATATGCATCATCATAGTTGAGATATTAAACAAAATCTCTAAAGCAAAATCTCTATCACTTACTGTATCTAAACAGTTTACACTTACACTATCAAAACCAAGCTTTGAGGCTGTAAACTCTCTATCTATATTGTGTGGAGTACCAGCAAGAGCTGCACAACCAATAGGTGAGATATTGTTTCTTTTATAAGACTCATTAAATCTTTCTAAATCTCTTTTAAACATAGACAAGTAAGCACCAAGATGAAAACCAAAGTTAATAGGTTGCGCATGTTGTAGATGAGTCATACCAGGTAGCATATCTGAAGTGTGTTTTTTAGCTATAGTTAAAACAACTTCCATCAACTCTTTTGTTTGAGTTGCAATCTCTTGATTTTTTCTAAGAACATATTTTCTAAAATCTAGTGCTACTTGATCGTTTCTGCTTCTCGCGGTATGAAGTTTTTTACCAGCGTCACCAATAATTTGTGTTAAACGCTTCTCAATACCCATATGAAGATCTTCATCTGCTATATCCCAGATAAATTCACCAGACTCTATCTCTTTTTTTACTTGAGCCAAACCATCTTGTATAGATTTTAGCTCATCATCACTTAAGATAGATTGTTTATGCAACATAGCTGCGTGTGCTAAAGAGCCTTCTATATCTTCATTATAAAGTTTTTGATCATAACCAATAGATGCGTTAAACTCATCAAGTAGAGAACTTGCACTACTAGAGAAACGTCCAGACCACATTTTTTGCATAATAGACTCCGATAAATATTTTTTGTAATTTTAGCCAATAAAGCTTAAGAGGATAGTTTTTATATTGATTAACTAAAAGAGAAAAACTCTTTTAGTTACACGCAGGAACATTTCCAGAATCTTTAGCATACTCAACTAAAAAATCTTTTAAATGACGAGCACGCTTTCTATATTTTTTCTTTTTAAAGTATTTCCATGATTTTTCAGCTTTTGGATTTGAAAGATGTAAATCAGCAAGACCAGCACCCTTATTTTTAAGTATTTTAGTCCACTCTTTTTGTGTTCTTGAAGCAGCTAATTCTTGTCCACCACCATGACATTTTCTACATTTTTTAACATATACCTTTTGACCTTTATAAACAGCTGCTTCACTAGAAACTGCTAAAAGAGCAATAACTATACTAATAAACACAATTTTTTTCATATTAAAACCTTCTAAAAAATATTCAATCTCTATGAATAAAAGATATCTTTGTAATATCTACTTAAATATTACATACATAATTATAATTTTAACCTTAAACTATATCGTCAAAACGATACAATCTGTTAATAGTTACTTTTTATTTTAATTTTTATCTATTTTAAGATTATAAAAAAAATATATAAACATTAAAATAAACATCCATACTAATACCACAATTAAGGGTTATAAAGTATGTTTATCCTCCGCCAACAAAATCTAAAAGCTCAAGTTTGTCATTTTGTGATAAAGCAAATTTACTCCATTCACTTTGTTTAACTACATTCATATTTACAGCAGCAGCCATAACTTTACCACTTAAGCCAAGTTCAGTAATTATATCTTCTAAACTATTTTTTGATGTTTCAACATCTTTACCATTAACAATAATTATCATTTCATACCCTTTGTAAATCTAATTGCTTTAAACCTTTCTCCAAGAAAGTCTGGCATTATAAGTGTTTTTACCTTATCTAATTCCTGAGTGTAAATTTTTTCATCTACATTTAATCTTAACATCTCCAAAAGATCCAAAATACCAAAATCAACCAATACTGTCATTTGTGCTTTTGTCTCTATATGTGTACAACCAACATCTTCAAAAGCATCTTTTACATGGCTAAAATTTACATCATAAGTTATATCAGAATTTTTATATAATTTTTTATAATCTAAATTTTCCTCAAAAAATGGAAAGACTTTGTGATCAGAGTATATCCTAATTGAAAAATCATTTCTAGCTAATTTATCTCCATAGTCAAAACTTAAAAATTCAAATTTTTCGGCACTATTGTACATCCCAAGGGCAAACTCTTCATAACCTACAGCTATCTCACCCTTATCTTTATTGTACTTTTTAGCCATTCCAAATAATTTTTCATCTTCAACATCAAAAGCGATTTTAAAATCATCATCAACACTAGCAAACTTACCATCATGTAAAAGCTCACACTCAAAAGCATCAAATATTTCATTTGCTAAGAAAAACGCACTATCACAAGACAACTCACTTAAATCTTTATAGTGAGTAAGTTTTATAGCATCACCAAAACACTCTTTTAGATATTTTTTTTGTTGCATTTGTAAGTCATCATATCTTTCTATTATCACAAATTCTAGGCTGTTTAAAAGTTCAGGTTTTAATGTATATATAAACTCTATTACATCTGCCATCAAGTAACCATGATGAGCACCTATTTCACATATAACCGAGTTTTCATCTAGCTTTTTAGATTCGATAAGGGAAATTATATGTTTAGCAATAGTTCCACCAAAAAACTTTGATGTACTTACTGATGTATAAAAATCACCTTTTTTACCTATAGCTTTATACTTTGAATAGTAACCATCATTACTATAAAGCCATTTATTTATAAATTGTGAAAATATCATTTAGTGATTTTTTCATATAGATTAAGTAACTCTAACTGTTTTTCCATATCAAAAATTTTCATATCAACATCTTGAATAGCTACTGAATTTTTAAGATTATCTACATCATATTGAGTTTTATAGCCAGCTTTAAAAAGTTTTACAGTTTCATCTGAAAGTTTTTCATACAACTCTTTATTTTTTTTAGCTAAAAGTATCTTTTTTTCAATATTAGCAATATTTTGATTTACTTGATCAAATAGCGATATCTGCTCACGTTTTTTATCTTGGATTAGGACCTGAGACTTTAAATAAGCAGCCTTAGAGGACTCTATATCACTAAAAGTATTTATATCTAGTGGCATAGATATTTTTGCCCCATAAGAGTAAAAATCAGTTTCAGTTGTTCTTGAAAAACCTGGTATATCATTACCTTGGATTTGTGCTTTATCTTGCTCATTTTTTTGCCAGTTATAAGAACCTTGTAAACTTACTTTTGGTAGGTATTTTGCAATTGTTACATTTTTATTGTAATAATCTCTATTTATTTGTGCATCTAAGACTTTTACATCAATATTGTTTTTAATAAACTCTTCTTGATTTAGTAAAGTTAAATGTGGAACTTTTGCATCTTTATAATCTAAATCAGATATAGATTCAAACTGTGAGATTAGTCTCTCTAGTGCAGTTTGTAAATCATAAAGTTTTTGTTCTACGACATTTCTCTCAATAATTGCATTATTTAAAAATCCAGAGTCAAGTTGTCCATTAAGATACTGCTCTTTTTTTTGTTCCATGTTTATTTGAGAATTGGCAATTTGCAACTCTTGCTTTTCTATGCCAAATTGAGATTTTTTTATATTCATCAACAAGGATACAGCTTGTTTTATCATAGCTCTTTCTTGTTGAGATATGCTAAGATTTAAAAAATCTCTTGATGCATTTGCATACTTTATGCCAAAATATATTCCACCACTTCTAAATATAGGCTGATCAATACTTATACCAGCATTTTGAGAAGTTGTAGGGTTATCAAAAGAGTTTGCTCTACTAATCCCATAATTAAGATGTAGTGGAGATATCCACGAATCTCTTAGCTTTGAGCTATCTGCTTCAGATTTATCACGATCAAGTTTAAACTCTTTACGTTTTAAATCTGAAATATACTCATCTAATTTACTTGAGTTAGTATCATCTGCGTAGGTAAAACTAGATGTTACTAAGAGCAGTGTTAAGACGTTTAAAACCTTCATCTATCTCCTCCTTACTTATAGTTAGTGGTGGTAAAAAACGTAAAGTGTTTTTACCAGCTTTTAAAACCATCACTCCATTTTCTACAGAAGCATTTAAAATATCACTTAAAGTTTGAGCATCTTTAACACGCAAACCTCTCATAAGACCAAAACCTACTATATCTTCAAAAAGATTTTTATATGTTTTGTAAATTTTTTCTAGTTTAGAGCTAAAATATATTATGGACTCATCTAGTGCACCAGAGTTTTTATACTCATCAAGTATATTCAGAACTTCAAGAGATGCACGAGTTGAGATATAGTTTCCACCAAAAGTTGAACCATGATCACCTGGTGTAAAAATCTCTTTTTTTGATGTCATAACTACACCAACTGGCAAACCACCACCAAGACCCTTAGCTAAAGTTATGATATCTGGCTCTATCTCATAAACATTTGAAGCTAAAAAATCTCCTGTTCTATATATACCTGTTTGAACTTCATCAACTATAAGTAAAATGTTTTTAGTTTTTAGATACTTAGCTAACTCTTGAACTTTTTTCTTATCTAATGGTTGAACCCCACCCTCACCTTGAACAAGTTCTATCATAACTGCTACAGTATGATTATCTATTAAAGGTACTATATCGTCTATAGTTTTAGCATAAACAAAACCATCAGGAAATGGTCCAAAGTAGTTATGCATACTCTCTTGACCAGTAGCTTTTACAGTTGTAATTGTACGACCATGAAAAGAGTGTTCTAAAGTGATAATTTTATATTTTTTAGTCTCACCATCAACCTCACCATATTTTCTAGCTATCTTTATAGCTCCCTCATTTGCTTCTGCTCCTGAGTTACCAAAAAAACAAGCCATATCGTAACCACTTAGTTCAACTATCTTTTTAGCACACTGCTTTTGTGGTTCAATCTGATAAAGATTAGATATATGAGATATTTTACTTAGTTGATCACATATAACCTCATTTACTCTATCATTAGCATGACCAACACTTACAACACCTATACCACTTGTAAAATCTATATACTCTTTATCATTTTCATCATAAAGTTTTGCACCTTTTGCCTTTGTAAAGCCAACATCCATTCTTGCGTATGTATTTAATAAACTACTCATTTTATATTTTTCCTATTTTTACTTTTACATCTTGATAACAAGCACCAAGTCCATCATAAGAGTGATGAGATGGTGTTAAATTGTTTACACCACTTACTCCCGAGCGTATTAAAACACAATCTTCTCTTATATCTTCATTATTTTTAACCTCTAAATCTACAAAACCAATATCACTACTAACCCTAATCATCTCAGTATCTTTAAAGTTATGAGATGGGTGTAGATAAACACATTTTTCCCTTTTAAACATTGAGTTTAAAGAGCTTGGAGATTTTGCTGTGATTAAAAAAAGATCTTTTTTAAAATTAAGTTTTAACTCAAGTTCATCTAAAAATTCAAACTCATCATCAAAACCATCTTTGTAAGGCAAATCTTGCCTACCTTTAATATTTCCATTTTCATCACTAAAAGATTTAAAATGTTCAAGATACTCATCTTCTGTTTTAAGTTCAACATCAAACTCTTTACATAAAGCGTTTGATAGTTCATACTCACTAAAACCATTTTCACTCTTTTTTAAGGCATTCATAAATGTCATTTTATTATCACCATAAGAGCTTCTAACATCATTTTTAAAATAAAACTCTTGAGCTGGTAGTATAAGTCTTGAGTTTTGAGATGTTTCATTTTCATAAAGACCAAAATATATAGTATTTTTCACTTTAGAGTAAGACTCTTTAACTCTTAGTGTATTTGGCATCTGATTAAGTGGATTTGCACCTTGAACAAAAACTGTATCAAACTGATCAAATTTTGTATCAACTTTAGATACTTTTTTTGAACTATCTTTAAATGGTGACTCAATAGACTCTTTTGAGTTACCAAGGTAAGAGACACCACAACCCTCTTTACCAAAAAGTCCCATAACTAATGCAAAAGCATCAATTGCTCTTAAAACATCAGCACCCTCTCTATATTTTTGAACTCCAACTCCAACAATAATAGATGTTTTTTTATCTTTCATCATACCTAAGATTTTTCCAAAAACACCAAGATCTACATCTATTTTGTCAAGAGTTTTTTTAATACGTATAGTTTGACTTAACTCATAAAACTCTTCAAACTCACCAGCATGCTCTTCAAGATACTCCTCATCATACTCACCCTCTATCATCGCAAATCTATAAAGTAATATAGCAACATAAATATCACTTCTAGGTTTCAGTTGAACATGAAGATCTGCCATTTTAGCTATTTTTGTTTTTATAGGGTCTATAACTATAAGTTTTTTACCTTTTAAAATTGGTAAAAGATGTGAAGAGCTTGTATGGATATCCCTACCCCAGACAATAACAACTTCACTCTTTTCAATCTGTGAGATTGGTAATATATGGTTTACCCCACGTCCTGCAACTATACCAGCGTCCCCTGCACCATCACACAAAGAACCCTTAGTTAAAGTATCGTTGTGAGATGCAAAAAAGTGTCCAAGTACATCTTGCATTAAGCCAAAATTTCCACCATTTTTATAATACAATGTAGAGTTAGACTCTTTTATTATCTCAAAAAGTTTTTCTAAAGATTCCTCTTTTGTAATCTCAACACCATCAAATCTAGGCTTTTTTATAGTTTCAAAATCATGATAATGAGCTAAATTTTGACATAAAAATCTTGATGTAGGTTTATCTTTTGAAGCTTGAAAGTTATATGACTCATCAACACTAAGTTCACAAGAATCATAACAATCAAGTACACATCCACTTTTTAGCATTATTTAAACTCAACCTTAACAAGTTTTGAAAACTGTTTAGGTGCTTTAACTATAATACGTGCTTTATATGATGAAAGATGTTTTTCATCAGCAACATCCCATAAAGCTTCAATTTTATATGATGTTTTTTTGCCATCAATATAAACAGTTTTATTTTTTATATCTTCTAATTCATTATATGATAAAAACAGTTCCAACTTAGCTTTTGAGATATCTGCAATTTTTGCAAGAGGAGTAGTTACATTTACAACTTGACCTTTTTTTACCTCAAGTTTATAAAGCATTTTTCCTTTTGCATTTAATGTTTTATCCTTAATACTTTTATTAAGTTGAGATGATCTAAAAGTCAAATCTGCTTCTTGAGTTTTAAGATTATCTATCTCTTTTAGAGTTGAAATGTATTGATTTTGTGAACTTACTAAATCGTAAAATTCTCTATCTTTATCTGATTGAGACTTAATATCTAAGTCTTTTATACGATTATAATTCTCTTGCTTACGCTTAACAATCTCTTCATAGTTTTTAATTAGCTTGTTATTAGCTTTGATCATATCTTTTAAAAGTGTTAATTTTAATGTTACTGCTTTAAGCTCTTTTTTGTCTAAAGATGAATCTATTAAGATATAAGGTTTAGAACCAAGAATTTGACCCTCAAAACTTTCATTTACCATAATAACTTCACCACCAACATTAGAGCTTATATTATACATCTCATAAGGCTCAACCTTCGCATAATAATCTTTAGCTAGTAATGAACTTGCTAGTAGTGCTAAAATCAAAGATATTTTTTTCATTTATATATTTCCTAATTTTTTTATTATTTTATCCAATTTTTTTTACTTTATGTAAAGAGATTGTAAATATAGCTAATTTATCCTATTTACCATAGCATAAAGTGCTGGAAGATAAAAAAGATTGACTATAGTTCCCCAAAGTAAACCAAAACCTAAAGATATAGCTAGAGGTTGCATTATAACAGCTTGTCCTGTTGCAAAAAATACTAAAGTAGCTAAACCTATAAAAGTTGTTAAGGAGGTGATTATAATTGGTCTAAATCTTTGTGTTGCTCTTTTAAAAAAGTTATCTTTATCTTTAGTTCCATTTAAAAAATCTAACATAATAATCCCATCATTTATAACAACACCTGCTAAACCTAGCATGCCTATCATAGATGTCATAGATAAATTTACACCTAATATTATATGACCAACAAATGCACCAAGTAAGGACAAAGGTATAACAGAGATAATCATTAAAGCATATTTGATTTTTTTAAAAACCATTAAAAGAAGTATTAAAATCAAAAACATTGCTATAAAAACTGCTTTTTTCATATCTGCTTTTAATTGATCATTTTTCTCTTTTTCACCCTTAAGCCTAACTTTTACACCACTTGATTTTATCTCATCTAAAACTGGGTTAATCTTTTCTAAAACCTCAGAAGAAGTTATAAGGTTTTTATCTATATTTACACTTACACTTTTTCTTATCTCACCATCAAGTTTTTCTAACATCTCAAAATCTTGAGATATATGAAAATTAACAACTTCATCAAGCCTTACACTAGAGCCATCTTTCAAAGGCACTTCAAAAGAATAAAGAGTTTGCAATGAATCTTTATTTTTAAACTCACTTACAATGTTTATAACCCCATCTTCATTAAAGCTCATAGCTTTTTTTGATCCTAAGAAGTATCCACTAAGGGTACTTGCTAACTCTACCTCATTTAATCCTAAAGATACACCATATTCATTAACTTCAAGTTTATACTCTTTACGACCTAACTTAACATTATCAATAACCGTAGTTACACCTTTTATAGAGTGGAACTCTTTTTCTAATCTTAGTATAGATTTTTGAATCAATGCAGAATCTTTACTTATTAAATCAACTTTTACATCTGTTTTAACTAAACCAGGTCGTCTTTGCATAACAGCAAACTCTAAAAACTCCCCATTTTCTTCAAACTTTTTTAAATCATCACTAAGTTGTAGTGCAATTTGTGAAGAGGAAAGTTTTCTTGTTTTATCTTTATGTTCAAAATCAAAACTAAAATCTAAAAAAGGGTTAATATATAGATTAACAAAGTTTTCAGGCTCTTTTTCAAAAAGTTCTATTGTTATATAAAACATATTTACGCCATTTTCCCAATCTCCAGCTAATGTTTTTCTACTTCCAGTAAAATTAGAAACTATTTTAATATTATATTTTTCTTTATTGTCATAAAGATATTTTTCTATCTCTTTAGCTTTTTTATTGGTATTAATCAAATTAGAGTTTTGTTGCATCTTTGCAGTAATATATAATTTACTAGAGTCATAAGATGGCATAAAATTAAAATGTAAATTTTTTACACTAACATAAGTTAGTAATGGAACTAAGATAAAAAACAATGCCAATGTAGTCTTTTTATGTAATATAAGTTTATGTAAAATATAATTATATTTTGATGTAACTACAGACCAATCCAATGACTTAACATCTTTTTTCAATATAGTTTTTGAGTGTAATGGTAAAAATAAAAAACTTTCTATGATAGAACCTACAAGAACTGCAACCACAACTACAGGTATAAGTTTTATAAAAAGTCCAACTTGCCCACTCATCATAAACATAGGTAAAAATGCAACTATAGTTGTTAAAGTAGCAAAAGTAACAGGTATAAGAACCTCCTTTACACCTATATAAGCAGCTTCACTAGGGTCTAAACCCTCATCTATATGTCTTTGTATATTTTCACTTACAACAACCGCGTCATCAACTGCAATACCAACAACAAGTAATGCACCAATCAAAGATATAATATTTATAGAGTAACCCATAATATATATAAATAAAAGTCCAATTATAAAAGCAAATGGAACTCCCATACTAACAACAATTGCAGAATTTTTATTGATCAGAAAGTACATGGTGAAAAAGATAAGAATTAAACCTAAAAATAGATTGGATGTAATTAATTTTAAACGCTTTTGTGTTGGTATTGATGAGTCATCATAAAGGTTCAAATCTACACTTTGATATTTTTTTTGTAATGTTTTTACATATTTACGTAACTCTTTTGACATCTTGATGCCATCGCCACTTAAATCCTTAGATATTTTCAACGATATAGAATCTTTTGCATTTACACTAGCTAAAGTACTATCTTGAGGATAATATATTTTCACATCAGCAATATCACTTAATAAAATAAATTTATCGTCAATTTGTATAGTAGAATTTAAGTATTCATCAACACTATTTTTGCCATTTATGGTAGATATAAAAACATATTCATCTTCATCATCTATCTCACCAATAGGAAAAGTGTAAGATAGATTTTTTATAGCCTTAGTTATAGATACAGGATTTAAGCCATAAGCTTTTATAGCTTGTTGATCAATTAATATTTCAATTTTTTGATCAGATTCACCATATATTTTTATTTCACTAATATGATCTTTTTTCATAATTAAAGATTTTATCTCTTTTGAGATATTTAAAAGTTTATCATAAGAGATGTCATTTGATGCTACTGAGAGTTTAATTAAATCTTTAGATATAACAAGTAAACTAGCTACAACTTCGTTCATATCAGATGGTAAATTTTGTTTAACATTTGCTAAAGAGTCTTTAACTTTAAAAAGTATCTCATTTTTATCTCTAGACTCATCTAATGTTAATATAATGCTAAATCTACCTGGAGTTATAATACTTTGTACCTCCGTAATGCCACTTACAGTATTTATCGCATCCTCTATGTCTCTTACTGCAAGTTTATCCATATCGTTAGAACTCACACCAGCGTAACCACCACTAACTATGATTTTATTTAATTCCATATTTGGGAAAAGCTCTTTAGGTATGTTTATATAAGCATAAATTCCACTTATAATTAGAAACACCATCAATAGATGATTTAAGTGAGTATTGTTTAAAAAGTATTTAATAAGTTTTTGCATTTAAAGAGTTTATACTTTATTTATTAATATGACGTTAATATTAGTATTATTTATGATAAAATATGCTAACACATTTAACAAATAATCATTAAAGGTCATTTATGTCAATTTTAGAACATGTTGATGCTGCAACAAATCTAGCAAAAAACAATGAAGTCCAACTTTTAGTCTTTAAAGTACAAGACTCTGATGAATCACCATACTATGCTATAAATGTATTTAAAACAAGAGAAGTTGTAGAGTCTAAACGATCACACTTAACACAAATTCCATCTTCTCATCCTCTTTTGGAGGGAACAATAGTTCTAAGAGGTTTACAAATTCCAATATTAAATCTACCTGTATGGCTAAACACTTCATTAAACAAAGAAGATATAGCTAAATCTGATTATCTTATATGTGACTTCAATGGAATTATAATTGGACTTAGAATTATGTTTGCCTTTAGGGTTATAAAAAAGAATTGGCAAGATATGCATGCACCAGATAGTTACTCTTTAGGTGATGATGGATTAGTTATGAATGATACAAGACTTGAAGATGGTAGTCTTTGTTTAATTTTAGATTATGAAAAACTTCTTGCAGATGTAATACCACAAGCCATGGTTGATGTAGATGAATCACCATCAAATCTATTAAGTTTAGATGTTCCAAAACGCCTAAAGTCAGGTACAGTTTTGATTGCAGAAGATTCAAGAACTGCACAAAGACACTTAAAAAATATATTTGAAAAATCTAAAGTAAAGTATAAACTCTTCAACAACGGTAAAGACTTAGTAGATTATATACTATCATTAGAAGATGCTAAAAATATAATACCTGCAATTATTACAGATATTGAGATGCCTGAGATGTCAGGTTTTACAGTTATAAAAATTTTAAAAGAGAACTATTTAACTCAAGATATTCCAATTATAGTAAACTCATCTATGACAGGTGACAACAATAAAAGAGAAGCAGAAGTTTTAGGTGCTGATGGATTTATAAGTAAAACAAAAAGTCATGATGTAATACCACTGATTATTGAAGTTATGAATAGAATCTCTTAAAAAGAGGTTTTATCTATGATAGAGTTTGATGATTCATCTTTTTTAACCTTATACTTCATATAAGTCAAATCTGACATATACTCATTGTATTGATTTATTTGAACTTTTTGGTATTCAACTATAGTTATATCATTAAAAGTGTACATAAAACCACTTTTTTTACCATCAATATTTATCTTAGAACATATAACTAAATATATTTTTCTACCTTTTTTAGTTCTCATAGATATTTTATTTTTTGTTCCATTTAAATCTGTAAAAGAGTCTAAATGTTCAATGAAATCATCTGCAGTTTTAAGTACACCATCTAAAGACATTTTATTATTTAAAAAATCTTTTAAAGAGAGTTCATTATTGATTAAAGACTCTAACTCAGAGTTTTCAAACAGATCTTTAAAAGTTCCATTCATAAACTCAATATTATTATCTCCATACACAACAACAGGATTAGGAGATGCTTCAGAAACGCTTTTTAAAAGTGCTTGTGATGCTCTTTGTATCTCAGCTTGCACCTGAGCATCTCTATACTCATTAGCCATCTTAGTATCTATAATATATTTAACCACATTATAAAGTGTCTGTACTAACCTAGGCATCTTTATAGGTTTTAAGATATAGTAATTAATACCAATAGAGATTGCATCAAGAAGATAATCTGTATTTGAGTAAGCAGATACAATAATAATAGGTATATTATCATCAATCTGTTTTACCTGCTTACACATACTTAAACCATCAAGACGCGGCATCTCAATATCAGTAACAATTAAATCGTAAGTTTTACTATTAAATTTTTCAATACCATCTACACCATCACAAGCTAAATCAACACTTCTAAAGATTCTATCTAATATTTTTTTAGTCTCTTTTTGAAGAGATTCATCATCTTCAATATACAAGATGTTTAAATCTTTTGCGAGTTCCATCAATGCGTGAAGATGTTCCATACTTACTTACCTTATATTATTATATTTTTATGATACTCTTAAGAGTTTTAAAAACAGTTAAAAATTTAAACAAAGATTACTTATATTACTAATTGTGTAAAAAGTAGTTATCTATACCATCTGCTAAACCATCAGCAAATAGATTTTGATAATTTGAATTTACTAGTCTCTTTGCCTCAGCAGGGTTAGATATAAATCCAACTTCAACTAAAATAGAAGGCATTTGCGCTCCAACTAAAACCCAAAATGGTCCTTCTCTAACTCCAGAATCTTTTACATTTGAATATCTGGTTCTTAAAGATCCCAGAACACCTCTTTGTATATCAATAGCAAGTTTATGAGACTGAACTATTCTACCCCTATTCAATAAAGATAAATACTCATTTTTATTATAATACTTCATATCAGAGATATATTTACTATTTTCTTTTGCTGCAACCTTAGATGCTCTAGATGATCTTGATGGAGATAAAAAAAATGTCTCAATTCCATAAGCTTTTTTTGAACTTTTTCTAGGGACAGAATTGGCATGTATAGAAACAAATATATCTGCATTTTTTTTATTTGCAAATGATGTTCTATGTTTTAATTTTATAAATTTATCATTTGATCTAGTTAAATGAACTCTATATCCTCTTTTTTTAAGCATATATCTTAACTTTTTAGCTATTTGCATAACAACTATTTTTTCTCTATACTTTTTATATCCAATAGCACCAGGATCTTTTCCACCGTGTCCAGCATCTACAACTATAATTTTAGAAGATGGTTTATAAACTGTATTTTGAGGGATAGAAGGTACAAATTTTTCAAAACTTTTTACAACTTTGACTGGACTTACTCCCATATTTATTATAAGCTTATTATCTTCTAATTTAAATCTAACTTTTAATTTTTTACTATTTTCAAACACAAGTCTTAAAATATTTCTTTTAAACTGTCCTAGTTTTATCCTTTTTATATCTTTATGTCGTAATGAATGATTTTTCATCTGCATAGATGCATGTATATCAAAAATATATCTAAACCGCTTTTTCTTTGCATCTTCTAGCTTAAAATAATTTATATGCCCTAAAAATATTTTTTTTTCAAATTTTAAAACTAATCTAGATCCACTCCAAAAGATTTGTTTTAGTTTATTAACTTGAACAACTTTAATGTCTTGCACTTTTTTATTTATTATTTTTGGTACGTTATTTGTAGTTTTTTTCATAGATCTTAATTCATTAGCATATTTCGATATATCTATGTGAAGTTTTTTGCCAGATTTAACTATACCTTTAAGAGATTTAGTTTTAAGCTTATCATTGTCGTTAATAATTGCTCTAAGGAATACATTTTTGTAGTCATTATAAGCACGGAATAAATCTGAAGATTTAGAGGAGTTGCTAAGGTTGTTGGCCCTTTTTATGATCTCACTATCACTAGCAGAAAACAATAGTGAAAAAAACACTAATAATAAAAATAGAGCCTTCAATTTTACTTACTCACCATTAGTTAGTTTTTCCATTAACTCTTTTACAGATATCAGCTCTTTTATTCTATAACCATTAGTACCAGAAAAGAAAAGACCAAACTCTTTATTTCCTTCATAAGCATCAGAAAGTCTATCTGCAATACAAAAACCAACCTCTTTAGCTTCCACACCACGATTACATGGAGCAACACAGTTTGAGATACACTTAATATCTGGCCCTGTTCTTGTAGCAATAAGATTAGTCAAGTTAGTTTTTACACCACGCGCTGGGTAGCCAACAGGTGAGCTCATTAAAGCTATATCTTCCTCTTTTGCAGCGATTAGAACCTCTTTAAAATTATCATGAGCATCACATTCATGAGTACCTAAAAATCTAGTACCCATTTGAACGCCACTTGCACCAAGTGCCATCATCTCATCAATATCACTTTTATCCCAAACTCCACCAGCTGCAAAGATAGGCATAGAACCCCAGTTTTTAGCCTCTTCTACAACAGGCTTAACTAAATTTTCTAATTGGTACTCTTCCATAGAACATTGTTCATACGTAAACCCTTGATGACCACCACTTTTAGGCCCTTCAAGGATAACAGCATCTGGAAGTCTGTCATATCTTTTTTGCCATCTTTTACATATAATTTTAAGAGCTTTAGCCGTAGAAACTATTGGTATTAAAGCGACATCAGGATAACCCTCAGTAAATTCAGGCATATTAGTAGGTAAACCAGCTCCCGTTATGATTATATTTGCACCAGCTTCACAAGCATCTTTAACAACCTTACCATAATCATTCATAGCATAAAGAATATTACAAGCTAAAGGCTTATCACCACAAACTTTTCTAGCATTTTTAAAAATTTCAGCTAAAGCTTCTTTTGAGTAAAAGTTTGCAGCATCAAGAGGTCTATCACTAACAAGTTTTTTTGTAAACTCTTTATCTTGATAATATCCAGTACCAACAGCACTAATAACACCAAGACCACCCTCTTTAGAAACATTACCAGCTAATTGATCCCAAGATATACCAACACCCATACCACCTTGTACTATAGGCTTTTCAATCTCATATTTTCCAATTTTTATACTCATTACACTACCTTTAAAGAAGCAAATTTTCTCTTACCTATTTGCATAATATATTTACCAACTTCAAGCTTTAACTGTTCATCACTAACTTTAACTTGATCAATTCTAGCTGCTCCTGCTTTTATATCACGTCTTGCTTGAGAGGTTGATGGAGCTAATTTACAATCAACTAAAGCTTTTGCTATCCAAGTACCAGCTTCACATTCAAATGATGGCATATCACTTGGTATTTCACTTTTTTTGAAAACTTTATTAAACTCACTTTGAGCATCAAGAGCAATATCTTTAGAATGAAATCTCTCAACAATTTCCATAGCTAAATCTTCTTTAGCTTTTTTAGGATGGTATTCTCTTGATTCAACAGCTTTTCTCAAATCTTTGATTTCTACTAAAGACTTTGAACTTAAAAGCTCATAATATCTCCACATAAGTTCATCAGATATAGATAAAATTTTTCCAAACATATCTTTAGGGTTTTCAGTTACACCAATATAGTTATTAAGAGATTTACTCATCTTATTAACCCCATCAAGTCCTTCCAAAATTGGCATCATTAAAACTGCTTGTTCTTTACCAATATCATAAGATCTTTGAAGGTGTCTACCCATAAGAAGATTAAATTTCTGATCAGTGCCACCAATCTCAATATCACTTTTTAAGTAAACACTATCATAACCTTGAAGTAGTGGATATATAAATTCACTTATTGATATAGAAATTCCACCTTTATAGCGTTTTTCAAAGTCATCTCTTTCTAACATTCTTGCAACATTAAAAGTAGTTGTAAGTTCTAACATACCAGTTGCACCAAGAGGGTTAATCCACTCAGAGTTAAAAACAACTTCAGTTTTTTTAGGATCTAAAATTTTAAATACTTGTTCTTTGTAAGATACAGCATTTTTTTCTATTTGCTCTGGAGATAATTTTTTTCTTGTTTCACTTTTTCCAGTTGGATCACCAATTTGTGCAGTAAAATCACCAATTAAAAATTGTATTTTAGCACCATATTTTTGAAATGTTGCCAATTTGTGAAGTAAAACTGTGTGTCCTAAGTGAAGATCAGGTGCAGTAGGATCAAAACCTGCTTTAACTGTATATGTTTCACCAGATTCATAAAACTTTTTTAATAGTTTTATTATTCTCTCTTCATCTATTATCTCAAATGAGCCTCTTTGTATCTCATTTAAAGCTTCTTCTATCATAATAACCCTCTATATTGATCTATACGCATCATCTGTTCTGATGAACTGTATTATTTTTATTTTTTTGTCTATTATACTCTTAAGTCGGTTAATATCGGCTTCTATACTTTGAAATTCCATCTCACAAAGCTGTATATGTTCCCCTTTTTCCGTACCTAATTCTATAGAAATTATGTCTATCTTTTCTTTTGCAAGATAAGTTAAAAACTCAGCTAAAGAGCCTTGTGCATTAGTCATGCTAACTATAAGATGATAATGATAAGTACTTTGTCTAACCCATTTTGTAAATATCATAGGTTCATGCTTATCCATCATACTCAAAGCATGTGAGCATAATTTATGATGAACATGAGCCTTTGATGAACTGTAAAAAGCCACAATTTCATCTCCAGTTTTTGGGTGACAGCAATAATCAAAGACAACACTACTCACATTTTTAAAATTCATAAATTCTAAAGCACCAAAAGTGAATTTTTTTAAAGTTGGTCTCCATGATATAAATTTAGCAAATTTTGTAGGTCTAACCTCATTATAATATCTATTAAGAATCTCCATTAAAGCTATATTGTCAGACACAGCTTTTTGCCTTAACTCCTCACTAATGTTAGAATCAAGCCAAGAGTTAAGCTCTTCACAAGATATATTAAGTAAATTTGAAAGTATATTTGAAGTTGATTTGATATCAATACTTTTTATTCTCTGATTGCAAGAGTTTTTTATAGAACTTTTTGCTTTAGATGTTTTAATAGCATCCATCCATGAACATCTAAGTATCTCATTTTCAGCTAAAATTATTTTTACTATGTCTCCATTGTGTATCTCACTAAGAAGAGAAGCTTTTTCTTTATTTACTAAGGCATATTCAGCTTTTTTACCAATTTCTGTATGAACAGCGTAAGCAAAATCCAAAACTCTAGCGCCGCGTGGTAAGGTATAAGGCTTGCCTTGAGGTGAAAATACACTTATATCTTCACTATATAAATCATTTTTTATAAGCTCATAAAAATCTTCAACACTCTCATTCTGGTATTGTAAATTTTGTAACCAGTCTAAATTTACGTTCGAGTTACCAGCATTTTTATATTTCCAATGAGCTGCAACACCTAACTCTGCTGTTTCATGCATCTTTTTAGTTCTAATTTGCACTTCAAATATAGAAGTTTCAGAAAAGACGCTTGTATGTATAGTTTGGTATCCATTATCTTTTGCTATAGCAATATAATCTTTAAATCTTGAAGCAAGAGGCTGAAAGTTTAAATGTGTTAATCCCAATACCTTATAACAAGCGAGTTCATCTTTAACAATTACACGAACAGCTAGTAGGTCTAAAACTTCATCTATACCCACACCTTTTCTTTGCATCTTGAGATATATAGAGTAAGTATGTTTAACTCTTGACACAAGTTCAAAATCATCACTGCAAAATCCATTTTCTAAAAATATTTGTGTTAATTTATGCTCAAATGCATTTAGCCTAAGCTCAATAGATTCATAGTTTTCTTTCAAGTATGTATTTATTTTAAACACATCATCTTTAAATAAATATCTAAAAGAGAGATCTTCAAGCAGATTTTTTATATATGAAATACCAAGTCTATGTGCTATTGGAGCATATACAACAAGTGTTTCTTCTGAGATTCTTAATTGTTTTGCATCATTTAGTGCATCTAAGGTTAACATATTGTGAAGTCTGTCACAAAGTTTTACAACAAGCACCCTAACATCTTTAATTGAGGCAAGCAACATTTTTCTAAAAGAAAGAGCTGAAACTATAAGTTTTTCATTTGAGTTAGAAGCTACAAGATTCTCATCTCTAATATCATCTATTTTTGTAAGACCTTCAACTAAATGAGCAACATCATCACCAAAATACTTAATAATATCTTCTATAGTATAATGAGTATCTTCTACCACATCATGTAAAAGTGCTGCTTGAACCATAGAAGTATCTTCACTAATTATTGCTACTATAGCTGCAACAAGTATAGGATGTATTATATAAGGTTCACCAGATTTTCTTTTTTGTGTTTTATGTGCTTCAAAAGCAAATTTCAATGCCTTATCAAGAGAGGGGGAACGTTCAATGTGTGTAAAGAGGTACTCTGTAGCCTCAGCTACAGTTTTTATATCTTTTATAAATTCAAACTTATACTTGTTCAAATTTAGTCTTCTTTAGGAGTAAAACCTTTAATCACAGTTAAACCTTCTGCAATTTCCAAAAGAGCTATATCTGCACTTTTAGTGTTTTTATTAGAAACACTTATCTTTGCTGAAGCACCCTTATCTATTTGTAATGCTCTTTGTGCAACTGCCACAGCAAGCTGGTATCTATCTATATTTGCAACTTTTAAAGCTTTTGCAGTTAATTCTTCTATTCTCATCATATTTTATTTCCTTAAATTACTATTTTACAATAGAGCATTTAGCCATATTGCCATTTATAATCTCTAAAAGATTACCTTGTTCAAACATATCACAAATTATTATTGGTAATGAATTATCTTTTGCTAATGCTATTGAAGTATCATCCATAACTTTAATATGCTCACTTAAAGCTTGATCATAAGTTAAAGCATCAAGTTTTACTGCATCATCAAATTTATTTGGATCTCTATCATACACTCCATCTACCTTAGTAGCTTTTATAATAACTTCAGCACCAATTTCAACTGCTCTTAGAGTTGCAGCAGTATCAGTTGTAAAAAATGGGTTACCAGTACCAGCTGCAAAAATTACAACACGACCTTTTTCAAGATGACGGACTGCTTTACGATTTATGTATGGTTCAGCAATTTGTTCCATTTTAATGGCAGTTTGCATTCTAACTTGTAGGCCAGCGTGTTCACAAGCTTCTTGCATAGCAACACCATTAATAACAGTTGCTAGCATACCCATATAGTCACCACTAGTTCTTTTAATAATACCATCTTGTGCAGCGGTCACACCCCTAATGATATTACCACCACCAATAACAAGTCCAACTTCAATACCAGCATCAACTAAAGATTTAATCTCAGTTGAAATATAGTTTAATATTTTTGTGTCAATTCCATAACCAGATTCACCAGCCAAAGCTTCACCAGAAAACTTAACCAAAACACGCTTTGCAGACATATTGACACTCCTAGATATATTTTTGAAATAATACTAAAGTATTGCTTTAGTTTTCATTATATATTTATTCTATGTATTAATGAGATAGATGATAAAAAAGTTTAGTCATTTTTTTTATGATTTTCACACCTTGCAAAGAATACTTCTTTTCTAAATACTTTGGATCTTTATACTTAATAACTGTTTCATCTTTAGCATTTTTATAAATTGCTATTTTCATTGGAAGTTCTATAGCTATATCTGGATTTTTTTTCATAAGTATAGTTCCAGCTTTTGGATTACCAAAAACTATAACTTTTGAATCTTTCATCTTTAAACCAGCATTAAGTGCATTTTTTTTATGATCAAATACTGTAAAAACATTTATCATTTTATTTGCTTCAATTTTAGCTAAAATAGACTTACTAACTTCATTTACACTCAATTTAGACTTAACACTTATATATTCACTAGCACTCAATATAGCAACACTAGCTAAACTTAATAGTAACAATTTCATTCTCATCCTTTAATTTGGGTTAAAATATTATCCAAATAATTTAAATTTTTTTGTAACTTAGCTTACACTCAAGTATATTTTACTAAAATTCATTTTATGACTAAACTACTTTTTACATTTATTATTTTAACATTTACGCTTAATGCCAATACAAAAAATTGGATTCACAACTACGATTTTGCTTTAAAAAAAGCTAAAATTGAAAAAAAAGATATATATGTATTTGTTGGAGCAGATGTATGTAGGTTTTGTGATACATTCAAAAAAGATGTATTATCAGATGAAAGTTTAATAAAAACAATGCAAAAAGATTATGTTCTTGTATATTTATCAAGAGATAGACACACTATACCTAGCAAATTTAAGACTATAGGTGTCCCTATTCACTACTTTACCACATCAAATGGTGAAATATATTTTCAAACTTGGGGTGGTGTTAATCTAGATGGATGGAAACTAATTTTAGATGAAGCAGATTTAAGTCACTAAAAATCTCCAAGATTTCTAAACTCAGCTATCTCAGACTCAACCATATCTTCAATCATTAACTTATATATATCATTTACTAAATTAGGTGACATACCTAAAGCTAATGCTTGACTTCTTACATTTTGTATAACTTCTTCTACTCTAGCAGGTGCTTTAACATCTTCTACTGTATTTTTAAAGCTTGCAGCTTGATGTATATATTTAGCTCTTGAAGCAATTAGTTTTACAATCTCAATATCTATTTTATCTATTTCAACTCTTAACTCTTCTAAATTATTTACTTTTATCATAAAAAATCCTTTTATAGTAATGTAGCTAAATTTTAGTAAATATTGTTATTAATTCACTTATATCAGCTCAAAATCATATGAATTAAAGTATAATCACGCAAAAAATCTGAAGACATTATAATGATAAACTACAATACTTTTAAACAACTTCTTTTTAAACTTGATCCAGAGAGTGCTCATTACCTTTCTGAAATATTTTTAAG
Source organism: Helicobacteraceae bacterium (assembly GCA_015488775.1). GTDB lineage: Bacteria > Campylobacterota > Campylobacteria > Campylobacterales > Sulfurimonadaceae > WFNF01. The sequence continues at coordinate 15,093 of WFNF01000021.1, read as the reverse complement.
TGGGGCAAATATATGCCCTAATGCTTACAATATCATGACAAATTCCAATTTTATAGCTCATGATTCTTTAAAACAAGAGCTTTTTGGAAAAACTTTTTTAAATCCTGTCGGACTTGGTGCTGGATTTGATAAAAATGCTACTATAATTCGTGGCATGTCATCTTTGGGTTTTGGTTTTAGTGAAATTGGAACTATTACTCCAATAGCTCAAGATGGAAACCCTAAACCTCGTTTATTTAGACATATAGAAGAGGAATCATTACAAAATGCAATGGGTTTTAATAATGATGGTCTACATAAAATTAAAAAAAGACTAGAAAATATATATCCTTATACCACACCAATTGGTGTAAATATTGGAAAAAACAAAACTACAAGTGAAAATGATGCTATTAAAGACTATACTAAACTAATTAGTGAACTACATACATTAGGTGACTACATAGTTATAAATATATCCTCACCAAACACACCAGGTTTAAGAGATTTACAAAATGAAACTTTTATTAAAGAACTATTTAAAAAGGCTAAAGGTTTAACTTCCAAACCGATTTTACTAAAAATCGCTCCAGATATGAGCGAGCAACAAGCAGTTGATTTAACTTCAATGGCTGTTGAACATGGTGCAGATGGAATTATAGCTACAAACACATCTATAGACTACACTTTAGTGGGTAAACCTTACGATATAGGTGGCATAAGTGGAGCAGTTATAAAAGAGAAATCCTTTAAGATTTTTGAAGCTGTGGCTAAAGAGCTTTATGGGAAAACGGCACTGATTAGTGTTGGTGGGATTGATAGTGCAGAAGAAGCGTACAAAAGGATAAAAGCTGGAGCATCTTTAGTTCAAGTTTTATCATCACTAATTTTTAAAGGTCCAAGTTTTGTTAAAGATATAAATCTTGGTTTAATTGAAATGCTACATAATAATGGCTTTCAAAATATAACAGATGCAATAGGAAGCGATAGAAAATGAAAAAAATAATTTTTTCAATAATTTTAAACATAGGGGTTTTAATGGCAAGTTCACTACCAGAGTATCAACATAAAGTTCTAGAAAATGGTTTAGAGGTTTATGTAATTGAGCTTGATAACAATACAGATGTAATCTCAACAGATATTTTTTATAAGGTTGGAAGCCGTAACGAAGTTATGGGTAAAACAGGTATAGCACATATGTTAGAACATATGAACTTTAAATCTACAAAAAACTTAGACGCAGGTGAGTTTGATAAAGAGGTAAAAAGTGTTGGTGGTGTAAATAATGCCTCAACTAGTTTTGACTACACTCATTATTTTATCAAGTCATCTTCATCAAATTTAGAAAAATCAATCTCTCTTTTTGCTGAGCTTATGGAAAATCTAAACCTAAAAGATGACGAGTTCCAACCTGAGCGAGATGTAGTTGCAGAAGAGCGTAGATGGAGAACAGATAATAATCCCCTTGGATATATGTATTTTAGAATGTTTAATAATGCTTATCTTTACCATCCATACCATTGGACACCAATTGGATTTATGAATGACATAAAAACTTGGAAATTAAAAGATATTGTAGATTTTCATGAAAAGTTTTACCAACCAAAAAATGCTATATTATTAGTTAGTGGTGATATTAAGGCTAAAGATGTTTTTGATAATGCAGATAAATATTTTGCTAAAATCAAAAATATAAAAGATATTGAAAAAGTTAAATTTGTTGAACCAGAACAAGATGGTGCTAAAAGAGTTATAATAAACAAAGATAGTGAAGTTGAGATGATAGCTATAACTTTTCATATACCTAACTTTCAAGACCCTGATCAAGTTAAACTATCTGCAATATCAGAGATACTAAGTTCTGGTAAAAGTTCACGTCTTTACTCAGATTTAGTTGAAGATAAAAGTTTAGTAAATCAAATCTACGCCTACAATATGGAAAACATTGATCCAGGTCTTTTTATATTTTTAGCTGTATGTAACCCTAAGGTGAAAGCAGAGAGTGTTGAAGCAGAGTTAATTAAACAAATTAAAGACTTAAAGAAAAACCTTGTTAGTGAAAGTGAACTTAAAAAAGTTAAGATAAATTCAAAAGCAGATTTTATATTTTCTTTAGAATCTAGTAGTTCAGTTACAGATCTTTTTGGTGGGTACATTGCTAAAGGCGATTTAGAACCTCTTTTGAAATATGAAGATAGAATCAATTCAATTAAAGCTAGTGAACTTAAAGATGTAGCAAACAAATATTTTGATTTAAACAAATCAACAACAATTATTTTAAGAAAAGGAAAATAGTATGGATATAGTAACTGGTGCAACAACTGCACTTATAACTCCATTTAAAAATGGGGTACTAGACCAAGAGCGCTATGCTAAACTTATTCAAAGACAAATTGATAACAACATAGACGCTGTATGTCCAGTTGGAACAACTGGAGAAAGTGCAACTTTAACTCATGATGAGCATAAAAGATGTATAGATATAGCTGTTGAAGTTTGTAAAGGTACTAAGGTTAAAGTTCTAGCAGGAGCAGGTTCTAATGCAACGGCTGAAGCTATTGAGATAGCAAAACACGCTCAAAGTGCTGGAGTTGATGCTATATTTTCTGTTTCACCATACTACAATAAACCATCACAAGAGGGTTTATACCAACATTATAAAGCTATTGCTGAAGCTGTGATTGAACTACCATTTATGCTTTATAATGTACCAGGTCGTACAGGTGTAGATATTAATGTTGAAACAACAATAAGACTTTTTGATGATGTAAAAAATATATATGGTGTTAAAGAGGCAACTGGTTCATTAGAGCGTACAGTTGAGCTCCATTCGCTTCGTCCTGATTTAGCTATATTTTCTGGTGATGATGCTATTGATTACCCTATTCTTACAAATGGTGGTGCTGGTGTTACATCTGTAACTGCAAACTTAATGCCAGACTTAAAATCTGATCTTGTTCATAAAGTTTTTAATGAAAAATTTGCTGAAGCTAAAAAAATAAATAGTGATTTATATCCACTCAACTCAGTAATGTTTTGTGAATCAAATCCTATACCTATAAAAGCAGCAATGTATATTGCTGGTCTTTTAGACACATTAGAATACAGATTACCACTAGTTGCACCTAGTGATATGAACTTCAAGAGAATAGAAAAAGTATTAGAAAACTATACAATTAAAGGATTATAAAAATGACAGGAAAAACTCTATTTATTAGTGGTGGAACACGTGGAATTGGTAAGGCTATTGTTTATGCATTTGCTCAAAAAGGTGCTGATGTTGCATTTACTTACGCTTCAAGTGCTGACACTGCAAATGAGATTATTGCAGATATCGAAAAAACATACAATGTAAAATGTAGAGCATATAAATTAAATATACTTGAACCACTTACATACAAAGATGTTTTTAAAGAATTTGATCAAGATTTTGATAGATTAGACTTTTTTATCTCTAATGCTATAATCTCTGGACGCGCTGTTGTTGGTGGTTTTGGTCCTTTTATGAGACTTAAACCTCGTGGATTAGACAATATATGGACTGCAACTGTAGATGCTTTTGTAGTTGGTGCTCAACAAGCAACACTTCGTATGGAAAAAACTGGTGGTGGCTCAATAATTTCTATGTCTAGTACAGGCAACTTAGTTTACACTCCTAACTACGCTGGTCATGGTACAAATAAAGCAGCAGTTGAAACTATGGTTAAGTACGCGGCAGCAGAACTAGGTTCTAAGGGTATTAGAGTAAATGCAGTAAGTGGTGGACCAATAGATACTGACGCACTTAAAGCTTTCCCAAATTATGAAGAGGTAAAAGCAGAAGTTGCTAAACGCTCTCCACTTTCACGCATGGGTGAAACTAAAGATTTAACTGGTGCTTGTATGTTTTTATGTGAACAATCAGCTTCATGGTTAACTGGACAAACAATAGTTGTAGATGGTGGAACAACTTTTACTTCATAATACTATATTTTTAAGATAATTGAATTAATTAATTATCTTAACTCCTCTTAATCACTATCTAAATTATATAATAAGATACTAATTTAACTTTAATTATATATAATTGCAAGATTACTACAATTAGGAATAAATTTGTTCAATATACCAAATACTTTAGCACTCTCTCGTATCTTCTTAGCACCTATTATGTTTTGGATTATCTTAAATCCTGATATATTTACAGATAATGGTTACCATATATCTTGGAACTGGTATTTAGCCACTCTAATCTTTGTATTAGCAAGTGTAACTGACTTTTTTGATGGTTACGTAGCTAGAGAACTTGATCAGATTACAATGATAGGAAAAATCATAGACCCATTAGCTGATAAAATGTTAACTTTAGCTGCATTTTTAGGCTTAATGATGATAGGTGAAGCATCTGCATGGGCTATATATATTATTATAGTTAGGGAACTTTTTATAACTGGTTTAAGAACTATAGCCGTAGGTGAAGGTTTAGATATTGCTGCATCTATGATGGGTAAAATCAAAACTGTTCTACAAATGATAGCTATAGGCTTTTTATTAATGCATTGGCCTATGGCAAATGAGCTTCTTTGGTTAGCTGTAGCTATTACTTTATATTCAGGTTTTGAGTATCTATATGGCTTTAGAAAAGCATTTATGAAAGAGGTGAACTAATGTCTTGGTTAGTATCTTTACTGGTTTTAAGTGCTTTAATATTTTTTCATGAACTTGGGCATTATTATCTTGCAAAATTAAATGGTGTTAAGGTTGAAGTTTTTTCTATAGGTTTTGGAAAAACTATATATTCATTTTTTGCTTTTGGAACTGAATGGAAAATAGCTATGATACCTCTTGGTGGGTATGTAAAAATGAAGGGTCAAAACGATGCAGATCCATCTGAGATGGACTATTCTAAAGACTCATACAATGTAAAAACACCATTACAGCGTATATCAATACTTTTAGCAGGACCTTTTGCAAACTTTATTTTAGCTTTTGTACTTTTTTTTATTGTTGCTCTTGGATCACCAAAAGCTTTACTACCATACATAGGTGAAATAGTTAATGATTCACCAGCACAACAAGCAGGTTTAGTTGTTGGAGATAAAATCATTGAGATAAATGGCGTAGAAGTAGCTACATGGGAAGAGATGGCAAAAAAAATACAACTTAAAGCCAATAAAACATTAGATTTCACCATAGATAGAGATGGAATGCTTCAACATCTTAGCATTATACCATCTATGAGAGAGTCTGTTAATGAGTTTAATGAGACTATACAAAAGCCTATGATTGGTATAGCACCACTAGGTGACACCATAGAGCTTGATTTATCAATGGGCGAGTCTTTAATTTATGCTTATGATAAAACAGTGTGGGCAAGTGGCTTAATATTTGGTGGACTACAAAGACTTGTAAGTGGTGCAGTTCCTGCAAAAGAGCTTGGTGGTATTATCTCTATTGTAAAAATAACCTCAGATGCTAGTGAAAGTGGTTGGATGGCGGTTCTATTTTTTGCAGCACTTATATCTGTTAACCTTGGGGTACTAAACCTACTACCTATCCCCGCTCTTGATGGTGGACATATAATGTTTAACCTCTATGAGCTTATTACAAAAAAAGCACCTAGCGAAAAAATACTTATAAATATGACAATAGCTGGATGGGTAATCCTACTAGGATTAATGACTCTAGGAATATATAACGATATAAATAGACTTATAAACTAAGTCTCATTAAAATAGAATAATAAAAATAGATTGGTATAAAATGAGCATACAATATAAAATACATATAGATAAAATTTTTGAAGATATAGAAAGAGCTAGACTTAGTGTTAATGCTCACCACATTGTTAAAATTGTTTCAGTTAGCAAATATAATACTAGTGAAGATATTAAAGCATTATATGACATTGGTCAAAGAGCTTTTGGTGAAAATAAAGTTCAAGACTTAATGCAAAAAACTGAAATTTTAGAGGAGCTACCCTTAGAGTGGCATTTTATAGGTAATCTTCAAAAAAACAAGATAAACAATCTTATAAAATCAAACCCCTCTATGTTTCAAGCATTAGACTCAATAGAGTTAGCTAAAGAGTTACAACTAAGACTAAGTAGAGAAGATATGGTTTTAGACACCCTACTCCAAATAAATAGTGCAAATGAAGAGAGTAAACATGGTTTTTCACTAGAGTGTGCAAAAGATTCTTTTGATCAGATAAAAGAGTTATGTCCAAATATAAATATAAAAGGATTAATGAGTATTGGAGCACATTCTGATAATGAAAAAGATACTCAAAAATCTTTTGAAGATACAAAAAATCTTTATGATACCTTAGATAATGTAAATACTCTTTCGATGGGTATGAGTGCTGATTTTGAGTTAGCTATAAAGTGTGGGTCAAACATGGTAAGACTAGGTTCAAGAATGTTCAACTACTAATGAGTACACTTAAAAATCATAAGTTCTATACTGCTACTTTAGAAAAGCATGGAGATAGTGCTCAAGGTGTTGCTTGGATATCTAAAAAAACTCAAAATATACGTTTTGAGATACTAACATCATTTATAGTAGATGAGATACAAACATCTAGTATCGCAGATGTAGGTTGTGGACTTGCCCATTATTACAAATACTTAAAAAAAGCATCCCTTAAACCTAAAAAATACATCGGTATAGATGTAGAAAAAGCTATGTTAGAAAAGATTAAATTTAAAAATGAGATTACATTACTAAATCTCGATGCCACTAAAGACACCTTACCAATTTGTGATTATTATATTTGTAGTGGAGCGTTAAATATCTTAGAAAGATTTGAAACTTTTTTATTTATATCTAACTGTTTTAAGGCTTCAAAAAAAGGTTTTATTTTTAACTTTTTAGATGATAATGTAAAGTCAGATACATATAACTATCTATCTATGAAAATGTTAAAACCACTCTTAAATAAGCTTAATGCAGATGTAATTGTTAAAAGCTCTTATTTAGATAACGATAAAACTATATTTTTAATAAAAAAATAACTTGCTACATTAAGTAATAATTTTGTTATTATCTCAAATATTTCATATATTTAGCGTATAATTAAGTATATTTTCACATTTTTTAAACTAACATACACCCATATTATCGCCATATGTGCGTTTTAGGATTGTTAATGAAAAAAATTTTATCTCTATCACTACTAAGTTTTACCCTACTAAGCGCCTTGAGCATACAAGAGATGGCACAAGAAACCATAAGCTCTAACCCTAAAATGGAAGTTGCTTTAAATAATTATAAAGCAACATTAGAGGACTTAAACTCTGCAAATGCTGGTTATTACCCATCACTTGACTTACTTGCTAAGGGTGGAGCTGAACAATCAGATACACCAAATACTAATGAAAACACTTTACTTAGACGAGAGACATCTTTAACCTTAACTGAAAATATTTTCAAGGGTTTTGGAACTATGGAACAAGTTAAGGAAAAAAAAGCACGTATCAATGCTCAGGCATATACTGTTCTTGATCAGGCTAACTCTCTAAGTTTAAAAGCTAGTGAAGTTTATTTTAATGTACTTAAAGAGAAAGCTTTATTAGATTTAGCAACTGATTATGTAGAAACTCATAAAATAATTTTGGCTAAAATTGAAGAGAAAACAAATGCAGGTCTTGGTAAAAAAAGTGATGTAGAACAAACTAAAGGTCGTTTAGCATTAGCTACTGCAAACCTTTATGCACAAGAAAACAACTACGTAGATGCTCAGAGTCAATTTGCTAGAGTTTTAGGTAGAGATGAAGATGTTGAAAACTTAAGCATTCCTGAAAGCCCTGCTCTATCATCAACAGAGTATGATATATTAGAATCTCAAGCAAATGAATTTAATCCACTTCTTAAAATAGTGGAATCAAATATTGTTACTCAAAAAGCTTTATATGAGCAAACAAAAACACCTTACTACCCAACACTAGATGCTGAAATCAAAGGTGATTGGAATAAAAATGTGCATGGTATTGAGGGTAAGGATGAATCTTACTCTGCAATGTTAGTGTTTAAATATAACTTGTTCCGTGGTGGTTCAGATGAGGCACAAAGACTTAAAAATAAAATTTTAATTCAGAAAGAACAGAGTTCACTATCTGATAAAGAGCAAGATATATCACAAGAGTTAAAACTAGCACTCGCAGCAAATGATTTAATCACAAAGCAATTAGCATCTTTAAAAGATCATGCACTTTATACAAAACAAGCTAGTGATTCTTATGCTCAAGAATACAACCTTGGAAGAAGATCATTAATTGACCTTTTAAATGCAGAGCTAGAGTATAACTCAGCACAACAATCACAAATCAGAGCAGAGTTTGATTTACTTTACTCAAAATACCGTATATTAAGTGTAACTGGATCTTTAGCAGATTATTTAAACTTAGATGTTACAGCAAAAGTAAAGATTTATAACAACTAATGGATTTTCAAGAAGACCCCCTATTAAGATGTCTTGTAATTTTTACAAGGCTATATCATCAACCGTTTGAACCAGATGCCCTTACAGATGGCTTACCTGTAGAAGAAGGTTTTGCTACTCCAGAACTATTTTCTCTAAAAGGCTCAAAGTCACTCTTTTCAAGAGCGGCAAAAAGAGCTGGTTTTGCATCTACCCTTGTAAAAAGGGAACTCACAAAAGTTCCGGATCTTGTTTTACCAGCTATTTTACTTTTAAAAGATAAAAATGCTGTTGTACTTCTTGGCTTTGATGAAAATAAAGAGTATGCTAAAGTTATTTTACCAGAAGTAAGCGATGGGGAATCATGGATAAAAGTTAGCGTTTTAGAAAATGAGTACATAGGCTACACATTTTTTTTAAAAAGGACTAGGAAGTCTGAAAATATAAATAAAACTTTGAAAAAAGAGAGCGATCATTGGTTTTTTTCAACCTTAATGAGATCAAAAAAAATCTATTTTGATGTGCTTGTAGCTTCATTAGTTATAAATTTATTTGTTCTAGCTACTCCACTATTTACAATGAATGTTTATGACAGAGTTGTTCCAAATGGGGCAATAGATACAATGTGGGTTATGGCTATTGGTATTATGATTGTGTATAGTTTTGATTTATTATTAAAATTTATACGAACATATTTTTTAGAAACTGCAGGTAAAAAAAGCGATATTATTATGTCATCTATAATTTTTGAACATGTGCTAAATCTAAAAACAGCAGTTAAACCAAAATCAGTTGGTTCTTTTGCCAATACTCTAAAAGAGTTTGAATCAATCAGATCTTTTTTTACTGCTTCAACTATAAGCACACTAATTGATATACCTTTTGTATTTATATTTTTACTTGTAATTAACTTTATTGGTAGCGAACTTGTTTTAGTACCACTAAGTATTATAGTGTTTATTACAATTTATTCTTTGTCTATTAAAGGTCCTTTGCAAAGAAGTATAGAATCTACATTTGAAGCATCTTCACATAAAAACTCTATATTAATTGAGGCTTTAACAAATCATGAAACAATAAAAACACTTGGTGCAGCTGGGCATACACAATGGTTGTGGGAAGAATCAACAGGAGAGATTGCAAACAAATCTTTAAAATCAAGAATATTATCAACTTCAATAACTACAGTCACTCAATTTCTTGTTCAACTAAATACAGTTGCAATTTTAATAGTTGGTGTTTATATGATTGATGATATGCGTATAACAATGGGTGGATTAATAGCTACTGTCATATTAGCATCACGCGCGGTTGCACCATTTGGACAATTTGCTGCACTTTTATCTCAGTATGCTCAAACTAAAACTGCATTAAATTCCATAAATCAAGTTATGGAACTACCAACAGATAGACCTCATGGTAAAAAGTTTGTGCAAAGAGATATATTACTTGGTAATATAGAGTTTAAAGATGTTACTTTTACTTATCCAGATGAGCAAAGACCAACATTTAAAAATTTTAATTTAAAAATTAATGCTGGTGAAAAAATTGCAATAATTGGACGTATTGGAAGTGGTAAAACTACATTAGAAAAACTAATTATGGGTATATATAATGCTGATAGTGGCTCAGTTTTAATAGATGGAATTGATGTTAATCAAAGTGATCCTGCAAATATTAGAAATAATATATCTTATGTACCACAGGTTGTATCTTTGTTTAAGGGTACTATGAAAGACAATATAGTTTATAAAACTCCAAATGCTGAAGATTTTGAAATCATTGAAGCAGCTAAAATAGGTGTATTAGATGAGTTTATAAATTCTCATCCTAAAGGGTACGACTTGGATATTGGTGAGGGAGGAGTTGGGCTATCTGGTGGTCAGCAACAGTGTGTTGCTATTGCTAGAGCTTTTATAAAAGACTCACCAATTGTTTTACTTGATGAACCATCTAACTCTATGGATAATTCAACTGAAAAAGAGTTAATAGATAGATTAAAAGTAAAAATAAAAGATAAAACATCTATTATCATTACACATAAGACTTCTTTACTTGAACTTGTTGATAGAGTAATTGTTATGGAACATGGTCAAATTGCTTTTGATGGTCCAAAAAGTGAAGTTGTTACTAGATTTTCAAATGGTGGTAAATAATGTCTCTTAAAGAAAAAACAACTGCTGATCATCATAACCTAAGTATATCATGTAAAGGGGAGTGTTCTAAAGGTGATCTTGCTTATATGTCATCACTTTCATCTGCGGTTGTATTAAAATCACCAACTTCAAGTAGAATTATTCTTTGGATAATTTTAACTGTTTTAATAGCATTGATATTTTGGGCTAAATATGCTCATATAGATGAGTTAACTAGAGGTTTAGGTAAGGTTATACCATCTCATCAGATTCAAGTTGTACAAAATCTTGAGGGTGGTATAGTTTCTGATATTTTAGTTGATGAAGGTGAACTTGTTGAACCAAATCAAGTTTTAATTAAAATAGATGATACATCTTTTTCAAGCTCATATGATGAGGCTATGGGGCATTTAGCTGCTCTAAAAGCAAAATCATTGAGATTAGAGGCGGAAGCAACTTCTAGAGCTATGAGAGACCAGGATGTTAAAAATTCTAGTCATCCTGAGTATTATAAAAAAGAAAAGTCTCTTTTTCAATCAAATAAAAAGCAACTTGTATCTCAAATAAGTGAACTTAAAAGTCAGAAAAGTCAAAAGAAAAGTGCTTTAACTGAATCTAGATCAAAGTTAAAAAAGCTTAGAAGATCTTATAAGTTAATGGAAGAAGAGGTTGGAATAACAAAACCAATGGTTACAAAAGGTATAGTTTCTAAAGTAGAATTTTTACAATTACAAAGAAAAGCTAATAATATATTAGGTGAATTAGAGGAAGCTAAAAACTCAATACCAAGACTTAAATCATCTATATTAGAGGTTCAAGACAAGATAAATACAGCAAAACTTAACTTTCAAAATAAAGCCAAACTTGAGTGGAATAAAACTACAGATGAGATGAATAGAATTATAGAACAAAATTCAGCTCTAGATGATAAAGTTAAAAGGACTTTAGTCAGATCACCAGTCAAAGGTATTATAAAAAGAATGCTTGTAAACACAATAAATGGTGTTGTACAACCAGGTATGGATATAGTAGAGATAGTTCCTGTTCAAGATAATTTACTTATTGAAACAAAGATACAACCTAAAGATATCGCTTATCTTTATCCAGGGCAAAAAGCTTTAGTTAGATTTACTGCTTATGATTTTACAATTTATGGTGGTCTCAATGGCGTTGTAACACAGATATCAGCAGATACTATTGTAGATGAAAAAGGAGAGAGTTATTATCTTGTTAGAATTAAAACGGATAAGAACTATTTAGAAAAAAATGGCGAAAAAATGGACATCATAGTTGGTATGACAGCAAATGTAGATATAATAACGGGTAAAAAATCTATATTAGAATATATGCTAAAACCAATTATGAAAGCCAAATATAACGCTTTCACAGAAAGATAAAATTATGAGTAATATCTATATTTATTCAGTTGATAATTCAACTACCCAAAGAATTCAAGGATACTTTTATAACTCTATTATTAGTTTTGAGATTAAAAATCTTATATTAGAGCTAAAAGAGAATATAGGCTCCATCCTTGTTTTACATACTCGAGGAATAGAGAACATTGTTAATCTTTTAGAAAACCTACAAACACTTAGTGTACGTATAATTTTACTAGAAGATGTTCCATCATTTAAAAATGGAAGTAATTATCTTCGTTTTGGTATAAATGCTTATGGAAATGTAATCATGCTAAAAGAGAACCTAGAACAAGCGTTAGATGTTGTAAAAAGCGATAATATATGGTTATATCCAGATTTTATAAGTGAGATGATAAGTAAAATCCCAACTAATTCAGAAGGCACAAGTTTATTATTAGAAAAATTAACTCCTGCGCAAAAGAATGTAGCCTTACTGATCAAAGATGGTCTAACAAATAAAGAGGTAGCTATAGAGTTAAATATAACACCTAGAACAGTTAAAGCACACCTTAGTAGTATATATGAAAAGCTTGAAGTATCAGATAGGTTAGCACTAGCAATAAAATTAAAGTAGTATTAAAGCCTAGTTACATTATTATGATTAATAAAATATAAAAGAACATAAAATGATTGATATACTTACACAAGCAACTAAAAATTTTTGTATTCACCAGATTAGAGAAGAGTTTATTGTCACAAAAGATGAAGTTAATGGTACAAGTGTATTTATAGACTTATCTACAACGGAAGGTTCATCTTTTAGAGCATTTATTGATGTAAATATTATGTTTACTCAAAAAGTGGCACTAATTATGCTTGGTGAAGAAAATAGTGATGATGAAACACTTAATGATATAGCATTAGAACTTGCAAATATGATTATAGGTAGTGCAAAAGTTTTAGCAATACAAACACATGACAAACATTTTGATATTTCTACACCACATTTTACTAAAGAAAAAGAGATATATAATATATTTACTACTTTAACTATGGGTGAGGCATCAATACAAGTAGCTATTAAGGAGCTTTAGTGGGTACTAGCGACAAAGATAATACAAAAATAGATTTTAATATTGATGAAGAGTTATCGTGGATGAACTACGAAGGTCTTTTGGATATGGAAGTTGAATTTATCGCTGATTTAGGTGAAACTACAATCACAATAGAAAATATATTAAAATTAGAAAAAGGTTCAGTTATAGATTTAAATAAACCAGCAGGTGAAAGTGTAGAATCTTATGTTAATGGTAGAATTTTAGGTAAAGGTGAAGTGATGGTATATGAAAAAAATCTTGCAATTAGAATAAATGAAGTACTAGACTCAAGTGCTGTTCTTTACTACCTCTCAAAAGAGCGTATATGAAAAAAATATTAATCTTAGTGTTTTTACTTACATTATCGCTTAATGCTTCACAAATTTTATCTTATAATCTATATGAAAGAAGTGATAGAGTAGATTTAATGATAACTTTCGATACCCCTTATAGTGGTAAAATAATACAAAGTAAAAAAAATTCTATTATAAGTATTAAACTTTTTGAAAGTAGCATTGAAAATAAAAAAGAGAAAATAGTCAATACAAGCATATTAAAAAGAATTCAACTCAATCCTAAATATAATTACACAAATATAATTGCAACTATAGCACCAAGTGTCATACTAAAAGCTTCTAAAACTTCTGATGGCTATGGGTTAAGACTTAGATTTACTAAACGTAAAGTTGCGTTAAATTCAAACTCAAAAAACTCACTATCATCTTTACCAACAAAAGATGATAGTTCTATGACATCTAGTTATATTATCTCAATATTAGTAGTCTTAATAGGTATTGTTTTTTTAATGTTAAAAAAGATTACAGGTTCAACTAGTGATAATAAATCAAAATCATCTTGGCTTTTTAAATCAAATCAGAATGGAAATAAAGATGATGTAAATGTAAGATTTCAAAAATCAATTGATCAAAAAAATAAAGTTGTTATGCTTGATTATGAAAATGAAAGTTATCTTTTACTTCTTGGTGCAAACAATGTTTTACTTGAAAAATTTTCAGATAATACACCATCTACACAAAATGATTTTGAAAAAATTTTAGATAAAAGAGAGAGTGAATTAGATGATTTTCTTCAAATAGATAAATCAGATAATGATGAGTACGAATCCTTAAAAAACAAATTTTCTGCGCAAGAGATAGATTTTAAAACTTGATGAGAAATTATATAGATATATTTGATTTATCAAATAAAAATACTTTGAGTATTGATTTTTTAAATACTTTAATTATAAAGCACTTAAATACTTTCACTTTTAGTTCTATAAATGTTTTACTTAAAAAAGACTTATCTCTTAATACACAAGATATAGAGCGTAGATTTTTAAACTCTGATGGTGGGTATTGTTTTGAGCATAATAAGCTTTTTTATACTCTACTTAATGAGCTTGGTTTTGAGGTAAAATCTTATTTTGCTAGAGTGTTGCTAAATAAAAATATTGATGTTGGAAAAACACATAGATTTAATATAGTTATCATAGACAACATATCATACTTAGTTGATGTAGGCTTTGGAGCCTACTCACCATCATCTGCTATTAAACTTTCTAAGAACAATACCATTACATCAAACAAACTCTCTTATAATATTACCAAAGAACAAAATCATACATATTTTTTAAATCTATCAAACGCAGATAAAAATTTTATATTATATAGTTTTGATTTTATGAATTATAATGAAGTTGATTTTGAACTTGGACATTTTTATTCACATAAACATCCAAATGCAAATTTTGTAAAAAATTTGGTTCTTAGTTTACAAAAAGGTACCAAAACATACTCATTAATCAATTTAGATTATACAGTTTATGATTTAGGTAAAGCAGTATATACAAATAAAATTGAAAATATTGATGAATTTGACAATATAATTAAAACAATATTTTTATATAAATTAACATCTGATGAAATAAATTTACTATTTATCTTTATCAGCAAGAGGAATTTGTAAATTTTGAAGTTCTTCTTTATCTACAACCTCAAATTTTGCTAAAGATGCTTTAACAATTTGAATTGGATAAACTACTTGATTGTCAACAAAAGCTAAATCATACTCTTTTTTATCTCCTGTGATCATATTATAAAAATAATCAACACCTATAG
>WFNF01000020.1 GCA_015488775.1 Helicobacteraceae bacterium | reverse complement strand
AGATAGCATTTTCATAATTATATGCTTGTTTTGCATCAACATAGTGCAGATCATCTTTTGCAGGATCCTTAAGTGCATCACGACCTAAAATCGCCTTCACAAAAAGTTTAACACTTGCCATTGCAAATCTATCATCTTTAACCATCTCTTTTGCTAACCACTGTAACATATTTTTATCATAAGATGTTGGAACTTTTTTATCTAAACTTAAGCCAGGTTCTCTTGAAAAAGCAGCAAGCTTAAGTCTCCAACCTGGTCTATATCTTCCTTCGTTATCCCAGTTACTGTATGCACTAGCTATTGGTTCCATAACATTATGACACACTGTACAATTAGGATTTGTCCAAGTTGATGAGTTACCTATAACATCAGCAGCCTTAACAGGACGATTAGCTAAAGCTAAGATATCTGTATCAAAAAAGTAAAGCTGGGTTCTATATGATCTTGCACGATCAAGATTAGTATTTGTTGATGGGTATCTTCTCATAAATGCCATAGTGGTTAAAATACCAGCATGTGGAATTATAGTTCCATCACTCATAACTGCTTGTGCTTCTATAAAGTTATCTCTTGGGTATTTTGATTCAAGCTCATCTTCACTTAAATTTGCATCATTTATATCAAAAGTAAAACCATCTTTGTCTATATTGTAAGTTAAAGCTGAGTATGGGTTTACCAAAACATAATCAGCAGTTAGTATTTCAGAGAATGGTTTATTGTTTTTAACAACATGAGTTATCATATTTACCGCTTCTCTTGAGAGTGCATAATCAGCTTGCTGTCGTAAAAACCCCTCATTTGGAAGGTTATCCCACCAAAAACGATTATTAAAATCGTCACCATTTAAAAAACCATCTATCTGATTTCTCATAAAGTATTTATCTGTAAGTAAAAAGTCGTTCATACTTCTAGTTAACCAATCGTAAAAAACATCAGTTTCCATATACTTATCTAAAGATGCATCAATACTATCTATACTACCTGCATTTTTATAATCTTCAGTAGATGGAGCACGACCACTAAGTTTTATAGAAGCGTTTCTTAAAGTTGTCTCAACAGAGCTTAAAGAGATAGCACTAGCTTTTATACTACCAACATCTGCTTCACTTACACAAGCCTTACGACCTTTAACATACTCAACAAAAGTTGACATTATGTTTTTTGCACTACCATCTAATTGAACTCCAGCACTATGTGGTACTGTATTTGAGCCTTTGTCAACCAACAATCTATCTGTTTTTTCTATATAGGCTTTTAGAACCTGAAAGTTTGCACTTTTATTATCATTTACAGGCTTTTTTAAAATCAAATTAGAGTTGCTTGCTTTACCGTCAGCTGAATGACAAGAAGCACAAGCATTTAAAGTTGTAGAAACTTGAGAGTTAAAATACTCCTGTGCACATGCAGAGGAGCCTTGATCTTTTTTATTGTCTTCAAAGTCGTCACTACAACCACCAAATACCATTAACATACTTGCCATTAAAGCAAGATATTTAATTATACCTTTCATAATATACCTTTTTATAGTAGTAAATTTACACACTCGTGCTAGCCACTATTCATCACTATTTTATCACTTAAAACTTATATTTTAGCTTAGGTAAGCAATTTAGTAATATATTAAAAAAACTTATATTTTATAAATATTACTTAATATTCTTTTAATCAAACTTTTGTTTTAATGGTGGTTAAAAAAAATTATGGACACATACTTGAAAAAACAAAATATAATTTTTACTACTACTTTGGCTTTACTCTTTACAGCTTGTACTAGTGATGTGATAAAAGAGAATGGTCACCATTTTCAAGGAAGAGACTGTTTAAGTTGTCATAATGTAGATTTAGAAAATGAAAAGCATTTGGGTTTTGGTGGAAGTGTTTTTACAACAAACGCTCTTGATCCAGATGATAAAAGCACTTACTGTAACAAACCTCTGTTTGTTCAATTTTTAGACTCTAATGGTGATATTGCCTTTGACTCTAACGATACAAACAAACTTAGTGATCCAGGTTTTAAAGGTGTAGGTAACTTTTTTACACTAATAAGAAACGATACTGTACCAAGTGGATCTTACACTATGCGTGTATATGCAAGTGATGGGACAACTATAAAACAATCCTCAAACACTTCACACACTTTTACGTCAAAGTTTGATAAAGACAATCCACAAGATTCAAACAACAGATACTCATGTAATGCCTGCCACTCCATAGGTGGTTCAAAAGGTTTGATAGTTTCAAACCAATGTGATTTTTAAATAAAGGAAAAAAATGAAAAAACTACTACTAACTCTACTAATCTTAGGCTTTAGCCTAAACGCTGCTGTTGTTGAGGGGGATAATGTAAAACCCTTTAAACTAAAAATGCTTAATTCAGATGAGATGGTTACAAATGGTGACTTAAAACATAGAGTTTATCTTTTAAATATATGGGCTCAATGGTGTAAGGGTTGTAAAAAAGAGATGGCATTTTTTGATGAGATAGCTAAAGACAACTCATTACATGGTTTTGGCATAGTAGCTGTAAATATAGACAAAAAGCCAAAAAAAGCTATCAAGTTTGTAAAAAAACTAGAAAAAAAGTTGGGTCATAAATCAAATATAATATTTCTAAGTGATTCTAAAAAAACTTACGCTAAAGCTTGTGAAGCAAAAGCTATCCCAATCTCTTTTTTGATCAAAGATGAAAAGGTTTTAAAAGTTTATCTTGGATCTTTTAACACTATGGATAAAGAAGATGAGCTTATTAAAGAGATAAAGGCAGCTCTTAAGTAATGAAAAAAATATTTTTACTTGTACCTTTGGCTTTTTTATCGTGTACCCATGTATCACCTTACGATAAAGAGGATTTAGCAACACAAAAGATGTTAGCAAAACCTCTAAGTGAAAGTGCTGCTTTTGAATCTCATGTGTTTTCTATCCGTGAGGGTAGTTTTGGAGCAGAAGGTGGTTTTGGCGGAGGTTGTGGATGCAAGTAAAAAAACTTTTATTTTTAGCCTTAACACCAATTATAGTTCCATATAAAGCGATAGCTAGTGCTCTAAAAGATAGCGTAGATGTTAGTTATGACTTTTATAGCGACAATGTAGGTGTTACAGTTTACTCACCAGTTATGGGGATAAAAAAAGCTCTTAGTGATAAGTGGGGATTGGTAGCAAAACTAAGACTTGATGCTATAAGTGCTGCTTCTATTAAAAATGCTAGTGTTAAGTTTAACAACGATGTTATCACAGACGCAGTAACTGGAGCTAGTGGTCGCGCTGGTTTTAATGACTTTAGAGTTGCACCAGATATATCTTTCATCTATGAGGGTAGCACTTTTACAACGACTATGGGAACTTATGCTTCTAATGAGATTGATTATAATGTTATAGCAGCTTACTTTAATGTTGATACTAAGCTAAATGATGCAAATACTATTTTATCTTTTGGAGGTTCATACTCTTATGAGATGTGGTCACCACGCATAAAAAGAAAAATGTTAGCTTTCGATAATGCTGAAAAAAAGGATGTTGAGGTTTCTGACAAACAAATATATACAGTATCTGTAGGTTTTACTCAGCTTTTAAACCCTGATGCTTATATATCTGGAATGTTTGAATATACAGAGCAAAACGGCTTTTTATCTAACCCATATAGATACTACCAAGGTACAAGTTATGCTAGATTTGATTTATATCCAAATAAAAGAAGATCTTACCCTTTTTCACTTAGATATGTTCAACAATACTCAGATAAATTCTCAACAAATCTCTTTTATAGATTTTACACAGACTCTTGGGCTTTGACATCTAACACTATTGATGGCTCTTTTTATTATGACATTTTAGACAGCCTTACATTAGGTCTAAAGGGTAGATTTTATGGACAAAGTGCGGTTGGTTTTATAAAAACTGTAGATGATTATGAGTCTGGAAATTTTGATGATAACTTTTTTGTAAGTGACTATAAGTACTCAGCATTAGCAACTTTTGATGCTGGAATCTCTATGATGTGGCGTCCAGAGTTTTTTGAAGATGAAAATGTTTTAATCAAACTAAATGCCAACTACTATATGACTGATAAAAATAAATACATATATGAGTGGTATGGTGAAAAATCTATAAAAGCAAGTTATTTTACTACAGCTTTTAGTTATGAGTTTTAATTTTTTTTATAAAAGTGTTGAAGCAAATATTATGAGCACAACGCTTTTTATAAAAGCGAAGTGTTCATCTACTCTTTTAAAACAATCCATACAACTAGCACAAAACCTTGAAGAGAAACTATCTGTTTATAAAAAAGATTCTCTAATCTCTAAAGTAAACAGATCAGCCTTTGATCAAGCCATAGAGTTAGATGATGAAACTTATAAACTTATAGAAAGAGCTTTATATATATCAAAGGAAACATCTTCATACTTCGATATAACTATAGGCTCACTTACTCAACTAACTTACAAATTTGGAACAACAAATGAACAAATCCCAAATAGAAACACGCTTAAAAAAAACACATTAAAAGTTGATTATAAAAACATAGTTCTAAAAGATAACACTATTAGATTTTTAACTAAAGATACATATATAGATTTAGGTGGCATAGCAAAAGGTTATACAGTTGATTTAATAGCAAACTTTCTAAAAAGCAAAAATGTAAAAAAAGCATTAATAAGTTTAGGTGGAGAGATAGCAACTTTTGGAGATAGTTTTAACATCGGAGTAACACATCCAAGAGAACAAAAAAACTTTACCACTTTTAAAGTAGATAAAAACACAAATATAAGTACAAGTGGAGATTATGAACGCTACATAAACTCACCAAAATACAACCACATCATAAACCCAGAAGATGGAAAATCATCATCTCTTTATTCATCACTAACCCTTAAATCTAAAAAACAAGATGTTTGTACATTAGATGCTCTAAACACAGCAATGTTTCTAATGGGTCCATCTGATCAAGAAAAGATAGCAGATAAGTTTGAACTTGGTTTTTTACTTATAGATAAGCAGATGAAACAATCCACCTACAAGTTCTGAATTTGTGGAACTTGTGGAGGTAGAAGCTCTTTATCTTCTACAATTGGTTGTTCTATATCTTTAATTTCACCATTTTTACCATCATCATTACTCTGAACTTTCTCAGCACAAGCTACAAACATTAATGCTAAAACTACTATATATAGATATCTCATTATTTTATCTCCTCACTCATTATAAAACTACCCTTGAAGTATGTAGAGTATCTCTTATTGTCTTTGTTAAATATAACTCCACGGCCACCTGAATTCCAAGAATTTGTGGAGGTGCTATTTATATCCATTTTATGTACTATCTTAAGATTATCAACTTTATACACACCCAAAGAGTTAAAGTACTTTCTACTTTTTGAGTAATCATAATTTACATATGGAAATGCAAAAAGTTTATCACTAGCTCTATAAACAAAAGCTTTATGATTATACTCAGCCTCAGAGTATGTCCTAGAATCCCCAATGCTAACCTTAGAAGCTAACCTTGGCTTACTTAAGTCACTAATATCAAAAAGTTGAATAGACAAGCCTGTACGTCTTCGAGATGAGTCAGCATCACGACCTATGCTTAAAAGTCTGTTTTTATCTATAGGGTGTATGTACTGCGAAAATCCATCTATTTTTAGCTCACCTAAAACTTTTGGTTTTGATGTGTCGTTTAAATCTATAGTATATAAAGGGTCTGTTTGTCTAAAGGTAACTACAAAAGCTTTATCTGCTACAAAACGAACAGCTTTTATGCTTTCACCCTCGTGACCTAAGCCTCTAAGCTCACCATCAACCACAAGCTCATTAGAGTTGTTTTCTTTTAAAGTAAAAAGCATATTATCACTTTTGCTTGAAGCTCTAAACCACCAAGCGTTTTTAGTTGTAGCTGCTCTTAGTGTGTCAGCATATTCACTCAACGCAAATTGGTTAATAACACGACCCTCAACATCTCCCATAGCGCTAAAATCTAAATCTTCTAAAGAAAATTTATATATTTTTGTTCTAGATTCAAAATCTATAAAACTAAACCACCAGTTGTATTGGTTAGAAGTAAGGTAAAGGTTTTTAGAACTCATATATACAACTCCAACATAACCTATAGTGCTTACACTGTCTATAAAACTTGCATCCTTAACACTAAAAGTAGAAACACTAGTTATAGAGTTTGTTTGATTTAACTTAGATGGTGCATAAAACTTTTTGGGATTAAATAGGTTTTTACTTATATTTTTACTACTAACATTTGCATCTAGCTGCAAAAAATCATATATTGGATTTTTATAATCATACTTATAAAATGAACCATTATCATCTTTATAAACCCCATAACAGTTATTTGGCTCAACATAATCTAAAGATGGAGCCTTTACAGCTACTTCAGTAGAAACTACACCAACATCATTAGTTTGATAATAATTAATTCCCTTACACTCATTATTTTCAATATAGATTTTTTTATAGCTAGTATTGTACTTTGGAGTAAAAGTTGAGATAACATAAAGTTTATCGTTTACAAGTCTAGTCTCCTTTAAGCTACCATCCACACTTGATGAAAATGTTTTTTTAATATTGTTAATATCTGAAAAATCATATATATCTATGCTAAATTTGTCTCTATAGTAAGTACCTTTTTTATAATCATACTTATCTTGATAAACCAAAATAATATTTGTACCATTTAAGTACATATTACTTACAGAATATGAGCTATTTAAGTCTATAGAGTTTACTAACTCCTTGGTATTGTTTGTAGTTACTTGATCAAAAGAGCTAATGTTTAAAGTTTTCTTTGAGTTATCTATATAAAAGATATATTCACCATTATGTTTAAATATATCTGCTTCATCAACATCATTTTCTTGTAGATTAGTACTTGTTGCATCATCAACACTATTTTTTTGACTTGCACCATCATCTACAGCATCTTTAGCTACTGGAAGTTCTAAGGTATTTACATAACCATATTTATATACTCTATGAGTAGCTTTTATCATATCTTTAATATACATATTTAATTCATCAAGATTTGAAAAATTTCTAAGTTTTGATAATTTTTTAGAAAGGTTAAAACTTATCTCTTTATCTGATTTTACCCATATACCTGAGTCTGAAGATATAATATCTATCTCTTTTTTCCCTATGCTAGGAGCGTGTAGTTTCCATTTGTCATTATATTGCCAAACAACATCATCACCAAAAAAATCTGCTTTTATGGAACTATCTTGAGGTAAAGAGACTAAGTTCCACTCCTTATATAGTGTTAAATCGTTTGAGTTTTGTGAACTTGATTTACTTTGTGAAAGATTGAAATATATATTAGCATTTGCTTTTATCCAAACACCAGCAGATGCAGAGATTATGTCTATAGGCTCATAGCCTTTATTTGAGATTTTAGTTTGAATATCATCTTTTGGACTGTACCCTTTCCATTGTTGCACCTTAGCATCAAAAGTCCAAACCTGATCAATCTCTTTTTTGTCTAGTTTATGTATATCATCAAGATAAGTGTTTAAACCAACAAGTTGCCAACCTTTGTGCAAGTTTAAGGCAAACAAAGAGTAAGTAGTTAAAAGAAGTAAAACTATATATTTCATGTAAATCTCCAAAGTTTAGATTTTCTAAATTTTACCATAATAAAGTTACGATATAATTGCAAATGGCTAAAAAGAAAAAATCAGAAGACTTCGCGTCAAAAAACATAGTATTTAATTTAGATAATTTAGAAAGAAAACTTCTAAAGTATCATCCCTCAACTAGAGAAGTTGAGATAAAGACACAGGGTGAAAAAGGTGTGCAACGTATCCCATTTGCCCATGTACCAAAAGAGATAAAAGAGATAATTAGACCTCTATAAGTTAAACATAAACATTATCTAAGAGTCTAGTTCCACCCACAACTGCTTCAATTAAAATTATTGAGTTTTTTACATCAACTTTTTCTATTGCAGTAAAATCTCTTTTAAGTATCTGCACATAAGTTATCTCATCTGTATCTTTTAGAGTTTTATACATCTCATCTTTTAATGCACTAATCTCTAGCTTTGATTTTGTAATCATTTTTGTAGCGACTTTAAGTGCATTAGGGATAGCTAATGCTTTTTGGTACTCATCTTTACTTAGATAAACATTCCTACTACTAAGAGCTAAACCATTTTCATCTCTCATTGTTTCACACTCTATTATCTCTACATCCATAAACAAATTTTTCACCATTGTCTTGATTAGCATAAGTTGTTGAGCATCTTTTTTACCAAAGTAAGCGCGAGTTGGATTTACTATATTAAAAAGCTTATTAACAACTGTTAATACTCCAGAAAAGTGCCCAGGTCTTGACTCACCCTCTAAGATGTAACCCCTAATATTTGGTGCATTAAGAGTAACTTCATCATCTTTATATATCTCACTAGCATCTGGATAAAACAGATAATCAACCTTAGCTACTTCACATATCTTTTTATCTGCTAACTCTTTTTTAGGGTATTTATCTAAATCTTCACCTTCTAAAAACTGTGTAGGGTTTACAAAGATAGAAACTACAACTACATCATTTACTCTTGAAGCTTCATCTATTAATGAAACATGTCCAAGGTGCAAAGCTCCCATAGTTGGAACAAAACCGATACTTCCATTTTCATCTCTTAAAAGAAGTTTTAGCTCACTAATAGTTTTAATAACTTTCATTTTTTAAGTCCTAAAGGGTATAATTCATGAAATTATATCAGATAAAGAAACAATTATGGATGATTACGAATACACAGAACTTTTAAAACTACTAAACACAAAGATGCAAAACATTTCAGGTGTTGTTCAACCCGAGTTGATACAAAAAAGACTTGATGAGATTGAAGCCTTAGAAAATATGCAGGATTTTTGGAATGATGTGAGCAATGCGGCTATCATACAAAAAGAGAAAACACAACTAGAACGTAAAATTGAAAAATTTCAAAGTGCTGCTGACATTTTACTTGATGCTAATGAGCTTTATGAGATGGGTAAAGATGAGGGTGATGAAGACACCATAGCTACGCTTTTTGATGAAGCATCAGAGCTTGAAAATTTAGTAAAGTCAATGGAAGTTTCTATGCTTTTAAATGGTGAAAATGATGCCAATAATGCAATACTTTCAATCCACCCTGGTGCTGGTGGAACTGAGTCTCAAGATTGGGCGCAAATGTTACTTAGAATGTATTCAAGGTGGGCAGAGAGACATAACTTTAGTGTAGAGGTTTTAGATAACCAACCAGGTGAAGAAGCTGGGATTAAAGATGCAACTATTATGATCAAAGGTGAAAATGCCTACGGTTACTTAAAAGTTGAAAATGGGATACACCGTTTAGTAAGAATCTCCCCTTTTGATTCTAATGCAAAAAGACACACATCATTTAGCTCAGTTATGGTTTCACCTGAGGTAAATGATGATATAGATATAGAGATTGAAGACAAAGATATACGCATAGACACATATAGAGCAAGTGGAGCTGGTGGTCAACATGTAAATAAAACCGAATCTGCAATACGCATAACCCACATAGAAACAAACATAGTAGTTCAATGCCAAAATGACAGATCTCAACATAAAAACAAAGCAACTGCCATGAAGATGTTAAAATCTAGACTCTATGAATATGAGATGGAGAAAAAACAAGCTGCTCTTGATGGCATAGAAAAAAGTGAAATCGGATGGGGACACCAAATACGCTCTTACGTTATGCAACCCTACCAACAAGTAAAAGACACAAGAAGCAACGAAGCTTTCTCAAATGTTTCTGCCATTTTAGATGGTGATTTAGACAAGATGATAGAGGGTGTACTTATAGCTAATTCTAAGGCGTAGTAAGATTTTGTATCAAGAAAATTAAATTAAATTTGAACTTTTTTTTAAAAATGAAATTTTTAAATTTTTCAGTTATAATTAACTTATAAAATATAAAGGACTTCAAAATGTATGCAGTTGAATTTCAAGCACCAATAGAAAATGGTATAGTTCATATACCAAAAAAATATCAAGATATACAAGATCATAAAAATGCAACTTTTGTTGTAATGTATAATTCTAATAAAACTACTACAAAACAAAATAGCATTAATGATGAATTAGATGAATTATTTGCTAACTCAAATAATAAAGTAAAAGCTACAATGGATTTAGCGACAAATTCAGACGAAATGACAAATGATGGAATACTTTGATACCAATATTTATATTTATGCTTTCTGTAAAAATATAGATAATCAAAAGCAAAAAGAACTATCTCAACAACTATTAAAAGATAGAGCATCCCACAATGCTTTATTAGTATCTGAAATTATTTTATACGAATTTGCATTTACATGTAAAAAGTTAAAAGAAGACCCTGTAACTATACAAAAAAACTTAAAATTTTTATCAAGATATGTAAAATCTACAGATATAAATGTTCATAAAAGAGTAATAGATATATTTGAAAATACGCATTTGTATAATAGCTCGTTTGATATATTTCATTTAGCATTTTGTGAATATAATAATTGTAAGTTAATTACATTTGATAAGGGATTCAAAAAGCTTCAAGATATATCTAAAATTGAAATTGACATAAAATAGCCAATCCAGTAATAGCTTTCCCTTATCCCCAAACTCAGCTCCAAATACAGGAAGTGAGACTTCAGTCTCGCCAACTCTCAAACCCCTAAAACAACATCCAAAGCATCTTTATAAGAGATATCATTATTTTTCAACCCCATCATCCTCTTAAACTGCTTAGGCTTCCTCTTTTGCAACCTTGTAAACCGATTATCATCCTTACCCTCAAACTGCACCCCAAACGCACAATAAGCACAACCAGTCCTTTTTTCACCCTTAACTATTGTATTATCTATAAGAACATCATCATATATCTTAGAGTACTCTAGTTTATACTTTTTTATATAAGACCATATATCATCTTCACTAAATATACTAAGTGGTCTACTTCTCTCTTTTGCTTCTTCATATATATTACATCCATACTTTAGATAATTACTTTGTCTATTATCTCCCTCATATACAGAAGTACCTATAAAAGGTTTTAAACCACTTTGTTT
>WFNF01000019.1 GCA_015488775.1 Helicobacteraceae bacterium | reverse complement strand
GCACTAAAGGGTGAAGTTTCTCATTTACTTCGTATATTTAAAATTAATTATCTTAGTAAAAAGTCTATAGTTGTAGATCCACACTTTTTATACCTTGAACTATATAATGAAAAAAATGTATCAATCTTTTCACATAAAGTAAAAAATTTTACTCAGATAAAAAAAGAACTTAATCAATACAATCATAAATTTATTCAGACATCTAATGCTAATATTAAAGAAAGTATTTTACATAATCATATTCAAAATAGATTTTATTTTAAGTTTTCAAGACCATTTATAAATGAAAATAATATAGGTCGTATTGAGGGACTTTATGCTATTTCAAAACAAGATGTAGAAAATATTTATATTAATATTTTCTACTCCATACTACAAGTTATAATAAGTATATCTTTAACTACACTAATGTTGTACCCGATTATTGTATATTTAAATAAAAATTATATAAAACAAAGTAAAGAATTATTAAAAGCAAACCTTGAGATACTTTCTGTACTAGGTGGAACAATTTCTAAAAGAGATAGTGAAACAGATTCACACAACTATCGTGTAACAATATATACTCTAGAATTTGCTAAAATCTTATCATTAGATGAACAACTATTTTCTGCAATAATTAAAGGTGCATTTTTACATGACATCGGGAAAATAGGTATTGCTGACAATATCTTACTTAAACAAGGCAAGTTAAATTCAATAGAGTTTGAACAGATGAAGTTACATGTGTTATATGGCAAAGAGATTATTAAACAAAGTAGTTATCTTAATGAAGCTTTTGATATTGTGGCATATCATCATGAACATTATGATGGAAGTGGATATTTAAGTGGTTTAAAAGGTGAAGAAATACCTATTTTAGCAAGAGTATTTACTATTTGTGATGTCTTTGATGCGTTAACAACAAAACGACCATATAAAGAAGAATTGAGTTTTAAAGAATCTATTGATATTATTAAACAAGGGGCAAATACACTTTTTGACCCTAATCTTGTAGATATCTTTTGTAATCATATTGAACCTATATATAATAAAATTGCCAATTTAGATAATAAAGTACAATTACATCAACTTTTAAGTAATGAATTTCACTATTTGGATAAAGTAAACTAATTAAATTCACAAACACTCCACACAAGCATTATATAATTTTTAAATATTTACATTAAATATGTTAATTTATTATAAGGAGTATCAGATGATACGAATAATATTACTTGGGTTTTTAGGTTTAATAGTGAGTGCTACTAATTTATATGCTATACCAGCATTTGCGAGACAAATGGGTGTTTCGTGTAATACTTGTCACGCTCAAAATGGCTATCCTGCCTTAAATAGATTTGGTAGATCTTTTAAAGCAAGTGGATATACAATGGTAGGGTCACAAAAGACAATAGATGATAATGATGGAAAGTTTCTTTCAATCACAGATACTCTAAACCTCTCTTTAAATGTTAAAGCTGGTTATATTCAGAGTAGTAATCCAGATGAGGAAGCTAAAATTGAGTTTCCAAACGCTTTAGGCTTTATGATTGCAGGACGCGTTGCCAATAATATTGGAATTTTTACAGAGATTGGTTATGAATCTGAAGATGAAGAAGATTTTACATTTCAACTCTCTACATTGGTAGTTCCTGTGGTATATAATGTAGCAGAATATACACTTGGTGGTGTTTTTTATCGTACAAGCGAATTTGGTGCAACTGCATCTTATGATACTCTAGCGACAGGCTCTAAAGCAAATGGGCAAACACTACAAGCTGCTTCTGCTGCATCTGCACAATCTTATTTAGTTGAAAATGCAGGAGAAGAGGCTACTGCAGAGGGTGTAGGATTTTATGTAGCAAATGATTTATGGTATGGTGTGTACTCTGCATATGTGCCAACAGTTGGGACTGTATCTGGTATAAAACCTGCGAGTTATGCTAGTTTGGCATTTACTCCACAGCTTGGAAAATGGGATGTTGGTGTTGGTGCACAATTATGGTGGGGCAATGCTAAGAGAAATGACACAAATACATCCCTGCCTAAGATAGAAGAAAAGACTAATCATTATGCCCTTAATTTTCAAGCAATGGGTGATGTGTATGATGTACCACTTAGTTGTTTTGTAACATATGCTAAGGCAAAAAAAGGTTCTATCTATGCAGAAAATGATCATGATGTTTCAGCTCTTACAAGTGTTGTTGAGGTAGCGGCTATACCTCGTGTATTAATGTTTTCAGGAGGGTATAGAGTTGCTGATAATGGACTTCGTCTAAATTATAACGATAACGCAGCTTTAGTTGCAATGAAGTATTTTTACAAAGAGAATGTTCAATGTCAAGTCGATTATGTAAAAAATCAAAATAGTGATAAAAGAGATGAAGTATATGTAACATTAAGAGCTGTATTTTAGTGGACTTATTCACAAAGATTACACAAACTTCTAATATGATACATAAAAAGGATATTATATGATTTTTAGAACTACAACAAACTATTCAGCTCAAACAGTTAAAAAGCAGATGGAGCAAAAAGCTAAGGAGGTTGGATTTGGTGTTTTAGGCTCTTATGAGTTTAAGAAGATACTCAAAGACAAAGGTTTTCCTATAACGCGTGATGTAACTCTATTTGAGCTATGTAACCCACAAGCAGCTCAAGAGGCTCTTAATGCAGTACCAGAAATATCTGTTTACTTACCATGTAGAGTTTCAGTTTATGAGGAGGATGGTGTAACTATCCTTTCTACTATAGGTGTTGAAAGTATTATGGAAAATATTGAAAACATAGATGATGAGTTTAAAAAACATATGCAAGAGATTTTTGATAAAATTCGCGCTTTAATGAATGCTTGGTAGAGACTATGTTATAAAGAGTTTAAATTTAAAGTATATAACATCTTCTTATAATTTAGCTATAATATCATCACTAAATTTCAAGGTGATGATATGGGTACTCTTTTTAAACAAATTTTAGCTCTTTTTATACTCTTAGCACTAAGTGCTTGTGACAACTCCAACCCAAATGAGGTTGAGTATACTGGTGGGGCTAAGAAAGACAACACGAAAAATGATGATAAAAAAGATGTCAAAAAAGATACAACTGCAAAAAAAGACACTATTACATTTAATGCACCAGAGTTTAAAACACTGCCAACATCAGGTGTAAGAACTTACCAAATAAGTATTGATGCTAGTGAAGATATAACATCATATTACCTACAAGATGCTCCAAAATGGATAAGTATAGAACCAAAAACTGGACTTTTAATCTTTAAAGTACCATCAAAAAGTGATGAAAGCTACTCTTTTGAGATAATTGGTGAAAGTGCAAACCATCTATATACAAGCCAAAAGATAAGTGGTGTAAGTAAAGATATAAATACGAACATAGAAAAAGAGCTAAATGATGCACCAGATTTAACTTTAAATGAGATAGAAACAAAAAGTTCAAATGCTTTTTTAAACTCTTTAATGATCGCACCAAATGGTGATGATACTTGGGATTACCTTTTAGCTTATAACGAAGACTTAAAGAAAAATGTTGAGTTAGTTGTTATAGATGGTAAAACCAAGAGTGTAAAAAATATTAAAAATATTGGAATGTTTTATACTCCACAAGTAGCTTCAACTATTGGCAAAGATGGTAGAGTATATTTTGTTACAAACAAACTCAGTAAGAGAGATAGTTCTGGTCAAGTTTTAAATATATATAACCCTTTAGATAACAATATGACTCAAGTCCAGCTTGGAGAAGAATCTAATCTAAACCCTATAACTCTTGGGCTTGATAATAACATCTATATATCTGGTTTGCACTCAAAGTTAATCTCTTTTAACACAGATACAAACACAACAAAAACCATAACTATAACAAACTCAGATATAAACACTTCAAATGCAAGTGCAGTTTGTGCAGATGAAAACTACGCTTATCTAGCTAGTTCAAAATACTTAGTTTCTATAAACACTACAAACGATACAACACAAGAGTTGAAAAAGAGTACAAATTTAACATTAAGATCAGTTCAAGATGGGTGTTTAGTTTCAGATGCAAGTAAGGTTTATTACCTTAAAAACAATGTGTTAAGTGAGATAAACTCAAATGATATAAATGAGAACAATACAAGCTACTCAACATCTTTACTTCCAACTAGGCCTGAACTCTTTACAAACGGTGCATCTGTAACACCAGATGGCAAAGCACATATAAAAGTAAAACAGCAAGGTGAAAGTACTTTTACAAGATATGATTATACTCTTGATGTTTACCCACAAGAGGTAAATAGACTTACAAAACTTAAAAATGGAAACATCTTAGCAAGTGTAAAACCAAGTCGTGGATTTTTTCTTTTTGATACAACTCAAAAAACTTCAACTTACCTAGGAAAGTTAGATATAGCAGACTACACAAGCTTGCAAGTTGGAGATAGTGTATTTATAAGTGGTTACCCTAATGGCATAACTTACCAATACTACTTAAGTAACGAATGGACTCAAAAGAGCAATGAGTATGAGAGTAAAAATGATGTTTTAGATACTAACGATTCATCACTAAACCCAAGATTTGTTGATCAGTTAGGAAAAGAGGCAGGTTTTGACATAGCTTACGATTCTGTTTTAGGTTCTGATGGTTTAATATATACAGGTGGTGCAAAAGTTATAAATGGTAAAGGTGGTGGTCTTTCTACATTATCTTCACAAACAAATGCACACGCTGGCTTAAATGAACTTTTTAAAAGTTTAGAGATCAGATACATGGCAACATCAAAAGATAAAAGATATATAACTATGTCAACTTACAACACAGATGCTAAAACTGCTTCATTAAACATCTTAGATACAAAAGAGGGTAAGTTTGAGTTTAGCCAACCTTTTGATAACAACATAAGTACAGGGGCTATTGTTGGTGTTGATTCTGATTTTATACTTGGTTTTGTAAGTGATGAAAAAGATGTTGGAAAAACATATATTTATAGATTTAATGCTAAAAATAAACTTTATGATACCAAGTTAGTACTAGAGTCACGTTTTGCAGAAAATACAAGCAAAGACCCTAAATTTTCAAACCTTTTAGTAAAAGCTGATGATGGGATGATTTATACATTTTTAAACTATAGAACCCTTGTTAAGATAGACCCTTTTACTCTAGAGATAACACCAATAGGAAAAGTTGGAACAAGAGATGTAGATGACTTTGTAATCATAGATAATGTTATCTACTTAAGTGGTGGTAAAAAGCTTTATACTATAAAGCTAAACTAACATTAGTAATAGTATAAATACTGAAAATAAGATATGTTATAATATAAACAGGAAGGAGACTAGATGATAGCTGTAAAACAAGAAGCACAAGAGATGATTCAAAATCTTCCTGATAATTGTACTTATGAAGATATACAGTATCACCTTTATGTTGTAGAAAAAATTAAAAATGGTATTAGTCGTGCTGAAAATGGTGAAGTCTCATCACATCAAGATGCAAAACAAAGAATGGCTAAATGGCTTTCACACTAGAGTACTCAGAAGAGGCTCTTGAAGATATTGAATCAATCGCAACTTAT
>WFNF01000018.1 GCA_015488775.1 Helicobacteraceae bacterium | reverse complement strand
CTTATTGCCTACTCCATAGAAAATGCCTTAAAAAGTGAGATTTTTGATAAGGTGATAGTTAGTACAGATGATGAAGAGATAGCAAATATAGCTAAAGAGTATGGAGCAGAAGTACCCTTTATGAGAGATGAGAATCTTAGTGATGATTATAGCTCAAGCATAGAGGTTTTTGAGGATGCTATATCTAAGTTTGAAGATGTTGAGATAGCTTGTATGCTTTATGCAACTGCTCCACTTTTGGATGTTGTGTATCTTAAAAAAGGGTATGAGACTTTAAAAAACTCAGACGCGGTATATGCTTTTTCAGCTACAAGTATGCCTTTTCCTATACAAAGAACTTTTAGACTTGTAGATGGAAGGTGTGAGATGTTTACACCAGAGTTTTTTAATGCTAGAAGTCAGGACTTAGATGAAGCCTACCAAGACGCTGGACAGTTTTACTTTAAAAAGGTCAATAAAAAAACTAATGAGATACTTTTTGGAAAAGATTCCATCCCTATAATCTTACCAAGACACCTAGTCCAAGATATAGACACCTTAGAGGATTTTGAAAGAGCTAAGTTGATGTATGCTAGTGTATATAAAACAATATGAGTTTAAAAAAAATACTTATAAGAGCCGATTCTAGTTCTAAAATAGGCTTAGGGCATATAAAACGGGACTTGGTTTATGCTAAAAGGTATCTTAGTGGTTGTGATGTTTCATTTGCTTGTGTAAGACTTGAGGGTGATATAGTTGATGAGATACCATATAAGGTTATAGAGTTAAAAGATGATAAAACATCTACACTTTTAGAGCATCTTAAAGGTTTTGATGAGTTGATTGTTGATCACTATGGTATCTCTTTTACTGATCAGAAAAAGATAAAAAACACATATGTTGACTTAGTGCTAAAAGTGTTTGATGATACCTATGAGAGACACTACTGTGATGAGATAATCAACCATAATCTTGGCTCTAAAAAAAACAGATATATCTTAGAGAGTTTTACAAAGGTAAATCTTATAGAACCACTTATAAGAGATGAGTTTTATAAGGCAAAAAAGTTAAACTTAAAAAAAGAGGGTGTTTTTTTAAGCTTGGGTGGAAGTGATAGTAAAAATCTAACTCTTAAAATTTTAAAAATTTTAAAACCACTAAATATAAAAATAAATCTCGCAACAACAAGCTCAAATCAAAATCTAAAACAACTAAAACGATATATAAATAAAAACAGATGGGTAAAACTTTTTGTAGATGCTGATGTAGCTTTAGTTATGGCACAAAGTAAAAAAGCTATTGTGACACCTAGCGTTATGGCAAGTGAGGCTATCTTTATGGGTTTAGAGATAGTTGCTGTGCAGGTTGTTAACAATCAAGCTGAGATCTACAAGTATCTTAAACAAAACCGATATAAGTGTATAAAGATGAGAGATATAAAGAGGCTTAAATGCTTAGTGTAGTTGAAGCTAACTTAGATGATTTAGAACTTTTTTTTAATTTGGCAAACGATAAGAGTGTTAGGGAAAACTCTTTTAATAGTGAAAAAATATCTTTTGATGAACATATACTCTGGTTTAAAAATAGTTTAAACAATAAACATAGGATACTTTATAAAATTTTAAAAGATAAAAAATTTATAGGTCAAATACGCTTAGATATTTTAGAAAAAGATACCTATCTAATTAGTATATCTTTACATAAAGAGTTTCGCTCCAAAGGGTATGCTTTTTTAGCTCTTGAGCAGATTATAAAAGAGAGAAATTTTTATAATTTTAAAGCACAGATAAAAAAAGAAAATGTAAAATCTATAGCTTTGTTTAAAAAATTGGGCTTTGAGTATGTTGGTGATGTTGATTATATAAAAAAGGGTGAAGATGGATAGTGTTTTTATAGTAGCTGAACTTAGTGCAAACCACAATGGAGATTTACAAACAGCTATAGATACCATTAAGTCTGCTGCAAAATGTGGGGTAGATGCTATAAAACTGCAAACCTATAGAGCTGATACTATGACTCTAGATTGTGATAATGAGTATTTTCAGATAAAAAATGGATCTTTGTGGGATGGGGAGATTTTATACTCTTTGTATGAAAAGGCTCATACCCCATGGAGTTGGCATAAAGAGCTTTTTAGAGTAGCTAAAGAGGAGGGGATACTATGTTTTAGCTCACCCTTTGATAAAACGGCTATAGACTTTTTAGAAGGCTTAGATAACCCCATCTATAAAGTTGCATCTTTTGAGATTCAAGATATAGCCTTGATAGATTATATGGCATCTAAGATGAAACCTATAATCATCTCAAGTGGTATAGCTAGTGTTGAGGATATAGAGCTAGCTATAAAAACTATAAAAAAACACCATAACGAGATAACACTTTTAAAGTGCACATCTGCATACCCTGCAAAAGTGGAAGATGCAAATCTGAAAACACTTTTAGATATGAAAAAACGCTTTGGTGTAGAGGTTGGTTTATCTGATCATACTATGGGGATAACTCTCCCTATTTTAAGTGTAGGTTTGGGTGCTAAGGTTATAGAGAAACATTTTATCTTAGATAGATCTATGGGTGGTGTAGATAGTGAGTTTTCATTAGAGCCAAGCGAGTTAAAATCCTTAGTAAATGGTGTAAGGGAGGCTCAAAAAGCTTTAGGTGAAGTAAAATACACCTTAGGTGATGATGCTAAGTCAAATAAAATTTTTGGTAGAAGCCTTTTTGTGGTTGAAGATGTAAAAAAAGGTGATATTATAAGTGAAAAAAATATAAAAAGTATAAGACCTGGAGATGGGATGCACCCTAAGTATCTAAATGTAGTTTTAGGAAAAACTTTTAAGCAAGATATAAAAAAAGGTACTCCACTTAAAGATGAACTTATAGTATGAAGATAGCTGTTTTATCTCATGATGCTGGTGCTAGTGAACTTATATCTGCTTTGGTTAAAGAGTACAAAGATGAGATAAAATGCTCTATTTTTGCAAAAAAATCATCCCCTTTTGAGAGTATCTTAATAAGAGAAAACTTAGAGTTTAAATCTTTAGATGAGTTAAATATAAATGGTTTTGATGCCTTTTTTTATGGTACTGCTTGGAGAGATAAAGTAGAGTATAAGTATGTTAAAAAAGCTAAAAAACTAAATATTCCAACTTTTGCTTTTGTAGATAGCTATAGTGAGTATAGATCTAGGTTTATATATGATGGGGTGTTGTTAGAGCCAGATTTTACCATCTTAAGTGATAGTTACGCTTTAGAGTTAGCATATAGATATAACTTAAAAAATCCTATTCAACTTACAAACTATTATATAAAAAACCTTTTAGATACTAAGATAGAACATACACCACAAAATAAACTGCTTTTTTTAAGTGAACCTGTAAAAGAGGTTGCTTTAAATAGTTATAATGATGAAAACTATTGGGGCTTTGATGAGCTAAGCGCTTTAGAGGATATATTAAAAAACACTAATCGCTTTGGTGGTATGAGAATTGAAGTTAGACTCCATCCAGCTCAAAAAAGATCCCCTTATGATGATTTGATCAAAAAATATAAAGATATAGATATAAGTGTTCATAAATCAAGTGAAGTTGACCTAAATAAAGATATATTAACATCAAACATGGTTATAGGGTTTAATAGTTTTGTTTTAGTTATATCTGCACTTATGGGTGTGGCTACTATATCTTATCTTCCATCTAAAAATAGGGAGTTTTTACTCCCTCTACCAGAAACACATAAACTAAGAGAGTTAAAGCTATCTAAGATACATTTTGAAAAGTTAAATATTGACAATATGTTCATAGGTGGGGATATAAAGACTCTAGTTCAAAAAATAAAAGGTTTTAAGTATGTATAATGCAGCAATAGTTGGAGTTGGAAACATAGCATGTTATCTTGATACACCCAATAGTGAAAATATCTTAACCCATGCTCACGCTTATAAAGAGCATAAAGATACAGCCTTGCGTTGTGCTTGTGATGTTGATAATGATAAATTGGAGCATCTTGAAAATAGTTATGGTTGGATTAAAAGATACAACTCACTAGAGTTGATGTTAAAAAACAACTATTTTGATATCTTAAGTATATGCTCACCCACTAAGTTCCATTTTGAAAACCTTAAAATAGCTTTGCAAAATAGAGATTTAAAAATCATAATTTGTGAAAAACCTTTTGTTGAAACACTTGATCAAATAGATGAGATTGAACCCTTGCTAATCTCTAGCAACAAAAGAGTGATTATAAACTTTATAAGAAGTTTTAATCCAAGTTTTTTGGAGTTAAAAAAGGAAGTTAGCAGTTTTGGTGATGCTGTAAATTTTAACTTTACATTTACTAAGGGGCTTTTTCATAATGGCTCACATGCACTTGATATGGTAGAGTTTTTGTTAGGTGAGATTTTAGAGATAAAAGTTATAGAGGCTAAAAAAGTAGAAGATGATCTTTTTGGAACTTTTTTTATAAAAACAACAAGTACTTCAGGGGTTATTCAAAACTTTAGTGGTGATGAGTTTGCTTTGTTTGAGATGAGTGTTATATATAAAAACCATAGGGTAAAGATAAAAGATAGTGGGCACAATATAGAGATAGAGACTACACAAGACTCTAAACACTACAAGGGCTATAAAAATCTTGTTTTTGAAAAAAGCTTAGCTGATTTTATGGGTAAAAATCTATATTATAGTCTTGATTATGCACTAAATGGTGACGATATAGATACAACTTTAAAAAGACATCTAAGTTTAAGTAGAAAACTTATAGATATAAAAGATAGACTTTTTGATGAAAAAAGATTGGAGTTTTAATGGCAGTTTTAGCTATAAATGGTGGTAAAAAGGTAAGAGATAAACCGTTTCCAGCTTACAATACTATAGATAAAGCTGAGGAGGAGGCTGTTTTAAGGGTTCTTCGCTCTGGAAAACTTTCAACTTATCTTGGAACTTGGCATGATGATTTTTATGGTGGTGTTGAGGTTCAATCTTTTGAGAGGGAGTGGGAGAGTTTTTTTGGTGTAAAACACGCTATTAGCGTAAACTCTGCAACTTCTGGACTTTATGCTAGTGTTGGTGCTCTTGGGCTTGGTGTTGGTGATGAGGTTATTGTGAGTAGCTACACTATGAGCGCTAGTGCAACTGCTGCACTTGTTTATGGTGCTACTCCTGTTTTTGCAGATATAGATGAAGATAGTTTTACACTTGATGTTAAAAGTATTGAGTCTAAAATCACACCTAAAACAAAAGCTATAATTGTTGTTGATATCTTTGGTGGTGTTTATGATGTTGAATCTTTAGACACTTTAGCTAAAAAATATAATTTAAAGATTATAGAGGATTGTGCTCAAGCTCCAGGGGTTAAGTATAAGAACAGATACCTTGGTACTTTTGGTGATATAGGTGTTTTCTCTTTAAACTACCATAAACATATACATAGTGGTGAGGGTGGTGTTGTAGTAACCGATGATGATAGTTTGGCACATAAGCTTAGACTCATTAGAAACCATGCAGAAGCTGTTATAAATGCCAAAGGCTATGAAAGTGTAGATGAGCTTAAAAATATGGTAGGCTTTAATTATAGGATGACTGAGATAGAGTGTGCTATAGCTAAAGAGCAGTTAAAAAAACTTCCACAACTTATAAAAGAGCGTATAAAAAATGTTGATTACCTTGAAGCTCATCTAAAAGAGATACCATTTTTAAGTATGCCAAAACGAATGGGTGAACACGCTTTTTATGTTCATCCAATTAGATTTGATGAGAGTAAAGCAGGTGTTAGTAGAGAGTCTTTTGTAAAAGCTTTAAAAGCTGAACTACCAAGAACCTTACTAAGAGATGAGAGTGATGTGCTTATCTCTTATGGGTATGTTAAACCCCTGTATCTTCAACCCCTTTACCAAGAGAAGATTGCTTTTAGTTTTAATGATTTATCTGATCAAGATTACTCACTTGGGATATGTCCAGTTACTGAAAAAATGCACTTTAAAGAGCTTATAACACATGAACTTATGAGACCTGGGATGAGTCAAGATAATCTGGATGATGTTATAGAAGCTTTTATAAAAGTTAGTAAAAATTTAGATGAGTTAAGATGATAAAAGTGAAACAAACCCCTTTACCAACTCTTCAAGATAAAGATTTAAAACTTAGAGCCTTAGTTGAAGATGACGCTTATGGGGCTTACCCAAGTTGGTTAAATAACAAAGAGGTAACTAAGTACAACTCACATGGAGCAATACCCTACACTAAAGAGATGGCACTACAATATGTAAAAGGTGTAAATGACTCTAACAGTATCTATGCTTTTGCAATTGAGTTAGATGGTGAGCATATAGGAAATATCTCTTTACAAAATGTAAACTCTAAAGATGAAAATGCAGAGTTTGCAATACTTATAGGTAGAGATGATATGTATGGAAAAAATATAGGTTTTAGAGCATCAAAACTTTTGTTAGAGTTTGGTTTTAATGTTTTAAAACTTCATCGTATATATTGTGGAACAAGTGAGTTTAACAATGGGATGCAAAAACTAGCACTAAAGCTTGGTTTTAAACAAGAGGGTGTAAAAAAAGAGGCTATGAAAAAAGATGGAGTTTTTGTTGATATAGTTATTTATGCTATTGTAAAAAACTGATATTATTGTATAATATATTATACAAAAGGGATTCTATGATAGATACTTTACAAAACACTTTTTTAAAACAACTGTCTAATGTATCATTAAAATTTAAGCGATATATGCATAATAGTTTTGATATGGATGATAAACTAATAGGGATATTGGGCTCTAGGGGTGTTGGAAAAACCACTTTTATTTTACAATATCTTAAAGAGCTAAACCTTCCGATAGAAAAAAAACTATACTTTAGTGTTGATCATTTTTATGCACTTAATTACTCTTTGTATGAGATAGCTCAGGAGTTTAGTAAAATTGGTGGTGAAGTTTTAGCTATAGATGAGATACATAAATATCCTAATTTTGCACTCGAGCTTAAATCTATCTATGATACTTTTAATTTAAAAGTAATTTTTAGTGGATCATCTGCTATTGCATTGGAGCAATCTAAGGTTGATTTAAGCAGAAGAGCTGTTCTATATAGGGTGAATGGGCTTAGTTTTAGGGAGTTTTTAGAGTTTGAGACTAAACAAAAGTTTACCACTTATAAATTGGAAGAGTTGCTTGATAACCATACGCAAATAGCTTATGATATAAATGAAAATATAAAACCATTTGAGTATTTTAGTAAATATCTTCAATATGGGTACTATCCATTTTATAAACAAAATATCAACCTTTATGGACAAAAACTAAATGAAGTTTTAAATGTAGTTCTAGAGAGTGATTTGCCTTTAATTTTTAAGATAGATCCATCAAATATAAACAAACTTAAAAAGCTTTTAGCGATGTTATGTCAAAGTAAGCCATACGAGTTAAATATTTCAAAATTATCTACAAAAATAGAGCTAAATAGATCTACTTTATATAACTATTTATATTATTTAGAATCTGGAAATCTTACAAAAACTATTAGACAACATAGTCATGGAGATAAGATTTTTACAAAACCTGAAAAACTTTACTTAAATAATACAAATATAAGTAATATATATTGTCAAAATCAAGATATAGGAACAGATAGGGAGATATTTTTTGTAAATCAGGTATCGCACAAGTATAGTATTAACTACTCCAAAATAGGGGATTTTTTAGTAGAAGATAGATATATATTTGAACTTGGTGGAAAAAATAAATCGTATAAACAAGTAAAAGATATATCAAACTCTTTTATTGTTTCAGATAATATAGAGATAGGAGGTAATAATAAAATACCTCTATGGTTGTTTGGGTTTTTGTATTAATTAAGTAGGGAAAATAAATGAAATTTCATAGATGTAAAACTTGTGTAGAGACCGATCTTAGACCAACATCAAAGTTTGATGAAAATGGTATTTGTCTGCCTTGTCGCTCTGTATCTAAAAAAAGTTTAGAGATTATAGATTGGGATAAAAGAGAAGAGATTTTACAAGATATTATAGCTTGGGGGAAGGCTAGAAGTGATGTAAGTGGGTATGATTGTATAATTGGTGTTAGTGGGGGTAAAGATAGTACAGTTCAGGCTCTTTACGCTAGAGAAAAAGGTTTAAATCCACTTTTGGTATCTTGTGTATATCCTCCAGAACAAGTTACACATAGAGGTGTGAAAAACTTAGAAAATCTAATAGAGCTGGGTTTTGATACTATAATAGTTCAACCAGCACCACTAAGCTCAAAAGAGATGATGTTGTATTGTTTAAAAACCTATGGAAATCTTTTTAACTCTAGTGAATTGGCTCTTTACTCCTCCTTGCCAATAACAGCCATAAGATACAATATCCCACTAATACTTTTAGGGGAAAATCCAGCTTTAGCTTTTGGTACAGCAGTTGGTGGCAGTGAGGATTATATTGCAAATAATATGAAACATACAAATACTTTGCAAGGTGGAGATCCAAGGGCTTTTGCTCCACCAAGTATAAAAGATAACAAACTATATTGGTATAGATACCCTCAAGATGATGAGATGCAAAGAGCCGATTTAAAACTTGTTTATTTAGGCTACTTTATGAAAGATTTTAATGATCATACAAATGCTAGAGTTGCTATAGAAAATGGTCTTGTAACAAGAGATGGTGAAGAGGCTAAGCCAGAAAATATTGGAGGGATTCAACCACATGTAGCATTGGATGATGATTTTGTAATTATAAATCAGATGATGAAATATCTAAAGTTTGGATTTGGTAAATGTACGCAAGAGGTTGGGGTTGCACTTAGAGCAGATTTGATGAGTAGGGATGAGGCTAAAGAGCTAGTTAAAAAGTATGATGGTTCTTATCATCAAAGTTATATGGATAAACTGTGTAGATATTTACAGATTAGTGAAGATCAGTTTTGGGAGATGTTTGATCCTTTTGTAAATAAAGATCTGTTTTATAAAAATAGTGATGGAAAATGGATTTTAAAAGAGGGTGTTGATGTTTGGTAAAAAGATTGTTATTGTAGATTACGATATGGGTAACACCTACTCAATCTCAAACTCTTTAGAGTTTCTTGGTTATAGAAGTAGTGTTAGTAGAGATTATGATGAGATTAAAGATGCTGATGCTTTGATTTTACCAGGAGTTGGGTCTTTTTATGAAGCTATGCAGAAGATAAAGTTTTTTGGATTAAAAGAGATTCTTAGAGATAGTGCCCTAGTAGATAAAAAACCAATATTAGGTATATGTTTAGGGATGCAAATAATGGCACAAAATGGTGAGGAGAGTGGAGTAAGTGAGGGACTTGGTTTTTTTGATGCTAGTGTAAAGCTTTTGGATGTTAAATCAAACCCTTTACCCCATGTTGGGTTTAACTCTATAGAGGTACTAAAAAAAGAGCCACTTTTTACAAAAATAGATTCAGATACGCATTTTTATTTTGATCACTCTTTTGAGATGGTTTGTAATGAAGATATAGTAGGTTCAATAACTCTATATGAAAAAGAGATTGTAGCTAGTGTTCAAAAAGATAATATTTTTGCGACACAGTTTCATCCAGAAAAATCGCAAACTTCTGGCTTAAAACTATTAAGAGGTTTTTTAAACTATATGGAGAGTTATAATGCTTAAAAAAAGGTTGATAGCTACTATAATAGTAAAAAATAATCTTGCAGTTCAAAGTATAGGGTTTAATAGATATCTACCAATTGGCAAACCTGAGATAGCAGCAGAGTTTTTAAACGAGTGGGGCATAGATGAGATAGCTTTGATAGATATAGATGCAAGTAAAAAATCTAGTTTAATATCTTTAGATCTTGTAAAAAAAGTAGCAGGTAAAATCTTTACTCCACTCAGTGTTGGTGGTGGTATAAACTCTATAGAGAGTGCAAAAAAAGTTTTTGAATCTGGTGCGGATAAAATCATTTTAAATAGCGCTTTAGATGATGATGTTTTGGTTCAAGATTTAATTAAATATTTTGGCAAACAAGCTATTGTAGCTTCTATAGATGTTAAAAAAGAGAACTCAAAATATATGATATATGATTATAAAAGTAAACAAACTACTATAGAGTTAAAGCAAAGATTATCAAGTTTAGATATTGCAGAGGTTCTGTTAAATAGTGTAGATAGAGATGGAAGTAAAAACTCTTATGATATTGAACTATACAAAGAGGCACTTAGATATACCAATCTTCCTATAATAGCTTTAGGTGGGGCTAAAAACCCTTTATGTATGAGAGAGTTACTAGATAATGTAGATAAAATCTCTGCTGTAGGAGCTGGTAACTTTTTTCATTATAGTGAGCATAGTGTAGCTATAAGTAAAATGTTTTTAAAAAAAGATAAACTTAGAGCTATAAGGCATGATGGAGTATTACAATATAAAGATATAGAGTTTGATAATGATATTAGGATAAAAAAACAAGATGATGAAGTTTTAAAAGATATGATATTTGAAAAACATATAAAAGAGTCTATATGAGATATTGTAAAAGATGTTTATATCATGAAAACCACCCTTTAGGGATTATTATAGATGATGATGGGATTTGTAGTGGGTGCCTTGTTCATGAGGAAAAGATAACACTTGATTGGGATAAAAGGTTTGAAAAATTAAAAAATTTAGTAAATGGTTTCAAAAATCAAGATGCTCAATCTTATGATTGCATAGTCCCAGTTACAGGAGCTAAAGATAGCTACTATACACTTCATATAGTGAAAAAGATTTTAGGTCTAAACCCTTTGCTTGTAAGATATAACCCCCATTTTAATTCTAAAATAGGTCATAGAAATTACGCTTATCTAAAAACTATATTTGATGTTGATGCTTTAGATATGGTGTCTCAACCACAAAAAGTGAAAAAAATCACAAAAGTAACCTTAGATAAATTTAAATCTATACATTGGCATATAGTAGCTGGAAATAGTGTTTTTCCAGTTCAAATAGCAGTAAGATACAAAATACCACTAATCATTTGGGGAGCTCATCAAGGTGTTGAACAAGTTGGAATGTATTCACATGAAGATGAGGTTGAGATGAGTAGAAAGTATAGAAAAGAGCACGATTTAATGGGC
The DNA here is from genome assembly GCA_015488775.1 of Helicobacteraceae bacterium. Classification (GTDB taxonomy): domain Bacteria; phylum Campylobacterota; class Campylobacteria; order Campylobacterales; family Sulfurimonadaceae; genus WFNF01. Next base: position 27,265 of record WFNF01000018.1, on the reverse strand, counting down.
TATGAGGCTGAGGATTTAGTTGGTGTTGATAATCTTACTAAAAACGATCTATTACAATACTTTTACCCAGATTCTAAAGAGATAGAGAAAGTTGGTGTAAGGGGGATATATCTAAGTAATTATATAGCTTGGGATAGTAAAAAACAGCATGAGTTGATGATAAAACTGTATGGCTATAAAACTCAAGAGCAAAATAGAACTTTTGATACATATAACACTATAGATACTCTGCATTATGCTGATACACATGATTATATAAAATTTAGAAAATGCTCTTATACTCTAGCCACTGATCATGCTTGTAGAGAGATTAGATGGGGTAGATTAAGTAAAGAAGATGCTTTAAAGCTTACTAAGTATTATCAAGAGCAACCATTAAAATATCTGCCTCAATTAGCCTCTTATTTTGATATCTCTGTAGATATATTAAAAGAGAAGATAGGATATAAAAAATTGGAACAAACTATTTTATATGATGATATAAAAGATATCTTAGATAAACTAAATTTTATTGAAGATAAAAAAATAGATATAGATGAAGATATGGATCTATTACAGAGGGGATTTGAAGATTAATGCAGACGGTATTTAAAAAAAATATAAAATCTCTAGAAAGTGTAAACAGTTCACTTGCAAAAGAGCTTTTAAAGATAGAACAACTTGAGGTATTTGAGCCATCAAACTCAATAGAAACTATTACAGATCTAAATATCTTTGATCATAAAAATCAAACATATATCTATGATAATCCAAAACTAGAACTTGCCCAACAACTGCAAGAGTTTAAAGTTTATGAAAATTATAGGTATTTATATCTTTATGGCATAGGTAATGGTTTATTTCTTTTATCCTTACTTTTAAACCATGAAGCTCAAAGAGTTGTCTTATTTGAAGACAATATAGAGTTAATCTATATAGCTTTTCATTTTCATGATTATAGTGATTTTTTAAAATCAAAAAAAATTCAGATTTTAAAAAGTACAGATATAGATTTTGAATTTGGTATAAAGATATTTGATTATCAAGATAGTATTTTTTGTATAGATTATTTTGAGATATTTACAAGTGAATATTATAAAAGATTTAGTAATTATAAAAATCTAAAAGTACTTTTTACACAGATAATTGAATATTTAAAAATTAGATCAGGAAATATGATAAACGATAGTTTAAAGGGGATAGAACAGAGTTTTAACAATATTGAGCTGATGTTTAAATCAAAAAAACTTTCAAACTTTCAAAATCTTTATAAAAATAAAACAGCTATAATTGTTTCTACCGGTCCAAGTTTACATAAACAGCTTAAGCTTTTAAAAAGTATTGAATCTAAGGCGATAATTATAAGTGTAGATGCTTCATACCCTATCTTATATAGGCATGGAATTATTCCAGATTTTGTTGTTTCTATGGAAAGAGATGAACCAACATCTCATTTTTTTAAAGATATACCATATTCTTTTCAAGAGAAAAGTGATTTTATTTTAGTTTCTTTACAACATAAAAGTGTTTTTGATGCTATAAAAAAAGAGCAACAAGTTATTGTATTTAGAAACTTAAAAGAGTACCGCTATTTTGAATATGATGATTTTGGTTATTTGGCAAATGGTCACTCGGCTGCAAATATGGCTTTAGATTTTGCATATCACATAGGTGTAAGTAAAACAGTTTTAATTGGTCAGGATTTAGCTTTTGCTAAAGATGGAAGTACACATACAAAAGGACATATATTTGAAACAAATGATCTTATAGAGCAAGAGAAAAAAGATGGTAGATTGTATGAACTTGAAGCTTATGGCTCAGAAGGAGTGGTAAAGTCTCATGTATATTGGGTTTTATTTAAAAATGCTTTAGAGAGATTTATTTTAAAATATAGTGACAACATGTTATGTATAAATGCAACTGAGGGTGGAGCTAAAATATATAACTGTATAGAGGATAGTTTTTTAAATATAACTAATGTGTTAAAAAAACTAGATGATAAAGATATTATAAAAGTTGATCAGATATCAAAAGAGGAGAGTGCCAAATTATTAAAATCATTTAATAAAAAAAATACAAAACTTGAAAAAGATTATAAAAAATATAATCATATACTTAAAAATATAATTAATAAAATTAAAAAATTTGATAAATATGGCAGTGTTAAATCTTTACTATTGTACAATGAGATTTTAAGTGTTAAAAAAGAAATTAAAAATATTAAAACTTTTCATGATTTTATTTCCCCAATAATAGCTTCATCTTTAGATGCCCAAGAGAGAGAACTTGCTTACAAATATGCTCAGTGCTATAAAGATGATTATGAAAGAGCAGAAACGATTATTAAATTCAGCTATGAAAATTTAAAACTTATGGATACTAATTCTACTTTAATAATGAAAAAGATAAATTCATCTAGCTCTTAATATTCTCTTGAGTTAGATGGATAACATTTTCAATTACGCCACTTAGACTAAAAAGCCAATATCTATGTGCTAAAATCCATTGCAGAGCTTTTATAGTATTGTCTTTAGGATTATTAACATATTTTACTTTTATCTCACCTATCTCCAACTCCATAGAGTACATTAGTGGCTGTATGATGCTCTCTAAAAATTTGTAATATATTTTAGAGTTTTCAACCTCTTTACGGATTTTAGATATCTCATCTAAAAGTTTTATAGTCATTGAGATATCAAATATCTCTAAACACTCATCTATACTTTTATTTTCAAGATCTTTTGAGGCATCTGCAATAATTAAAAAAGATCTATTGATCTGCTCTTGCAACTCTTTTGATTCATCAAGGATAAATTGTAACTTTTGCTCTTTTGAACTTTTTAATACTTCAATGTTTTCACTTGATGGTTTGCTTACTTGTAAAGGTTTTTTTGTAGTATTTGCATATTTAGACAAAACATCTTTAAAATCGATCTCTATACTACCCTCAATCCTAGCACCACCTTGTGTAGAGTTATAGCTTGTAACTATGTTTTTGGTTGAGTCTATATGTTGTTCAATAAAATTTTTAAAGATATTCCAAAAAATATTTGTTTTTACTTTCCCCTCTGCACCATAAGCCGTTATATCAAAAAGCTTACCACTTTGAATTTGAGCATCAAGATCAGGATCACTTTCTATAATATGATCATCAGCATGTGTTTTTAAATCATCACCAAAGGCAAGATTTTGACCTATAAATGTTATCTGATCAAATCTCATAGCTGTTGCTACTTCATGAGCCATATTAGCTGAACTCATCCCCATACAAACATATCCATAATCATCAAAATCAAAATATATATTGTAAGCAAATGGACGCATTACAACCATTAATTTATCGCTTTTAATAGCATCAAAAACACTTTTATGTTGAAGTGACGCACATATAAAAATGGTCTCTTTAAGTGTTGAATAATCTACATCTTTAAAAAATACAGATGTTGGTTCATCCCTCTCCATAGATGTAACAATATCTGGGATGATACCATTTTTTAAAAGTATAGGTAGAGAGGCATCTACACTTATAATTGTAATTTTATCTTGATACTCTTTTAGTAGTGGAAGTTGTTTAGTTAAGCTTGGACCTGTTGATACTATAACAGCTAAATTAGAGTTTTTTGCCTTTTTTAGCTGGGAATAAGGTAAGTTTTCTAACATTATGTCTAAGTTTTGGATATGTTGTATGACTCCTGTAAATGTGTCGTTTATATCGTTACCATTTGCTTGTGCAAAGTAGTCTAAAGCATCTAAAAAAATTCCATATAATTTTTTATACTCATCAATATAAAATTGCTCATAATATTGATTTATCAGATGTAATCTAAATACTTTTATATAGTATTTTGCATTTAAGTTATGAAAAAGATTAACTATTGTTGATCTATTTATATCATCTTTTTCTAAAAAAAGTAATCTGTTTTTCTCTAAATCTTTGCTAAAATCGTTTACGTTTAAAGCAACATAAAGTAGTTCAAGCTCTGGCTCTATAACTAAAAGTTGTTGTAGATTTTTATTTTTTAATAACTCTTTGATATTGCTACCATCAGCAATACCAAAAAAATATAAAAATGGGTATTCTTGAAGTTCTTTTAGATGCTCTTTTTTTATCTCAATTTCATCTTGGGAATCTTGGTAAAACATAGCATTGTTTTTTTTATCTAATATGTTTGGATATTTATACCCTTGAGGTAAAAAAACCTCATATCTATCATTATTATATATTGAGTTTAGTTTTTCATAAAGAAAAACATTATTTTGTTTTATTGCATCAAGGTTTTTTTTATAAAAATCCATAATATTGCTTTATAATACTAAAACTATTGAAGTAGTTTTAGTACATTTTGTTGTATTGCATTTGCTTGACTCATTGCGTAAGAGCCTGATTGTGCTAGGATGTTATTTTTAGAGAAGTTGGCACTCTCTGCTGCAAAGTCAACATCTCTAATTTGAGATTCTGCTGATTTTACATTTACTTGTGTAACAGAGATATTATTTACTGTAACTGTAAGTTGGTTTTGAACAGAACCTAAATCTGAACGAGTTCCATCAAGTTTTGAGATTGCTGCTTCAACTATATCCATAGTACGCATAGCCCCCGCATTTGTTCTTAATAGTCCAACTTTATCTTTTTCATCTATAACACCATCTTCATTATCATCAACTTGACCGTATTTAACATCACTCAGAACATTGCTTTGCTCTAACTCTGTTAAAGAGGATATATCTGAATTTGAACTTTGTGTTAATCCAGAGTCTTTAAACTGTTTTGATGATGTATCTATAGTTCCACCTGTTAAACTTTTAAGTTCTAGTTCTCCTGCATGTACACCATCATTTATCCCTGCAACTACACTTAAGCCATCTGTTACCATAGCTCTACCATCACTTGTTAGTCTCATAGTTCCATCTGCTGCTAAAGTTGCACTAACTCCAGTTACATTAGTTTTTTGGTTAATCGCATTTAGTAGGGTGTTATTGCTATCAGCATTTTCAATAGTTGTACCTGCATTTAAAATTCGCTCACCATTGATTATTATATCATTCGAGATGATTCCACCTTGAACACGTATTTGAGATTTTTCTTCAACGACTGCAACAGCTTTTATACCAGTTTTATCTGTTGTAGCGTTGATTAAATCTGCTACTTTACCTAAACCAGTTTGATCAACACCAGATGCAAACGTTTTTGTACTTCCATCTGACATCGCTACATCAACTGACTTAGTTAATTGAACTCCTTGAAGATCTACTCCACCTACCGTGTATTGTATAAAATCATCACTTGTAAAATCGGTACCTAGAGATGCTCTATCTGACATCTGTATATTTGTTGCATTTGCTAAAGCACCACCAGAACTTGTATCTGTTGTAGATATAGTTATAGAGCCTGAAGTAGCACCAACAGATGTTGCTCCTGTAAGTATTGCAATAGTATATACCTTAGTATTACCAGCACTATTTGTTATATTTATTGTGTCACCAACTGCTAAACCAGATAAATCTGTTGTACTTATTGCAACAGTAGAGGCAGCATCTGCTGTACCACTTGAAGTATCTAAAGCATTTAAATTTTCAGGTACGGTTTGAACTAAAGATAGTTTTACATTTGTACCAACAGATAATGTTTTTTCAATACCTCTATCTAGTGTTATAGTTGCACCTGACATAGTACCAGTTGACATGCTGCCATCAAGCTCAGCAATTTTATAATCACCAACACCATCTATACGGATTGTATCTCCAACAGCTAAGCCTTGACCATCAAAGTTAGCTCCACCAAACGCAGTTGAGATTGAGATAGTTTTAGAACCCTCTGTTATTGTTGTTGTAACTGCATCACTAATAGTGTTTCCAATAGCAGCAATATCTGTTTTACCAGTAATATTACCTATAGCTAAAGATTGAGTATTATCTATAGAAGCTTTAATTGTTTGGTTAGAGTAAGCACCAATTTGGAACTCTTTATTTGTAAAGTTACCAGAAAGTAGAGTCTGTCCATTATAAGATGTAGTTTTTGCAATGTTATCTAGTTGTTCTAAAAGTCTATCAACATCCTTTTGTATAGCTTCACGAGATGCACTGTTTTGAGTATCTGAAGCAGCTTGAATTGCTTTAGTTTTAATAGTGTCTAGTATTTTTAATTGCTCATCCATAGCTTTATCAGCAATTTGTATAACAGAGATTCCATCATTTGCATTTGCAATAGCTTGACCTAGTGAGTTAGCTTGTGAACGAAGTGAATCTGCAATAGTCATACCAGATGCATCATCAGCTGCCTTATTAATTCTTAAACCTGAACTCAACTTCTCTAGTGAACTATCAAGATTCCTATTGACAATTGCCGCATTTGTTTGTGCATTCATTGATGCAATATTAGTGTTTATTCTAAATCCCATAACTTTTTCCTTTTTGAAATGCTATTCGCATCCTTGCGTAGTATTAGAGTAAGTTAAGCAAAAGGTGTTCCAGTTTTTTATTTTAGGTAAATATGCATTCATATAGGTGTTTTTTAATTTGTCAGATTGTTTAATATTATAATAATATAAAAAGAGAAAAAATTTAAAATGTATTGTGTAAGAGTTAAGAAGAAGATTTGATCAAAGAAACATAAAGTTTCTTTGAAAAGATTGCAATGTGTCTATTATTGTAATAGTCTCATAACATTTTTTTGAATAGCATTTGCTTGACTCATTGCGTAAGATCCAGATTGAGCTAGGATGTTAAGTCTTGAGAAGTTTGCACTCTCTTGAGCAAAGTCAACATCTCTGATTTGAGATTCTGCCGCTTTTACATTTACTTGAGTCACTGAGATATTGTTTACAGTAACATTAAGTTGATTTTGAACCGAACCAAGGTCAGAACGAGTACTATCTAGTTTAGAGATAGCAGCTTCTGTAATGTCCATAGTAAGCATTGCACCTTTTTTAGTTAAAAGAAGACCAACTTTGTCATTTGAATTTACAACACCATCGTTGTTATCATCTACTTGACCAAATTTTAAGTCACTAAGTACATTAGTTGAAGATAGCTCATCTAATGTATTACCAGCAGAGTTTGAAGTTACTAATCCAGCATCAGAATAATGAGCTGAACTTGTATCTATAGCACCACCATTTTTACTTGTAAATTTAAGCTCACCAGCGTGAACACCATCATTAATACCAGCAGCTGCACTTAAACCATCAGTTACCATAGCTCTACCATCACTTGTAAGTGTCATAGTACCATCAGATTCTAAAGTTGCACTTACACCAGTGATGTTTGTTTTTGCATTAACAGCATTTAGTAAAGTGTTGTCTGTGTCACCATCTACAAGAGTATCACCTTTATCCATGATACGTTCACCATTAATAAACACATCTGAAGATAATTGGCCAGCTTGTACACGAATGTTTGAGTTTTGCTCAACTGTAGCAACAGCTTTAATACCAGTTGCATCACTTGTAGCATTAACAAGATTTGCAACACGACCAAGACCACTTTGATCAACACCAGCAGCTAATGTTGTAGTTGAACCATCAGATTTAGTTGCTGTAACCTCTGCTGTTAATTGAACACCTTGAAGTTTTGTATTATCTACAGTGTATTGAATAAAGTCATTACTTGTAAAGTCAGTTCCTAAAGATGCTCTATTAGACATTTTAATATCAGTAGCATTAGCTAAAACCCCACCAGAACTTGTATCTGTCGTAGATATAGTTATAGATCCTGAAGTTGCACCAACTGATGTTGCCCCTGTAAGTACTGCAATAGTGTAAGTTTTAGTATTACCAGCACTACTTGTTATATCTATAGTATCACCAACTGCTAATCCTGCAATATCGCTTGAACTTATTATAACAGTAGAAGCAGCATCTGCAGCACCAGAAGTAAGTTTAAGATTATTTAAGTCTTCAGCTACAGTTTGAACCAAAGATATATTTACACTTGAACCAACAGATAAAGTTTTTTCAATACCTCTATCTAATGTTATAGTCGCACCTGACATAGTACCTGTTGACATAGTTCCATCAACTTCAGCAATTGTATAATCACCAACACCATCTATACGGATAGTATCACCTTGTGCTAAACCTTGACCATTAAATCCAGCTCCAAATGCAGTTGAAATGGAGATGGTTTTTGAACCTTCAGTTATTGTAGTTGCAACTGTATCAGTGATTGTATTACCAACTGCAGAAATATCAGTTTTTGACGTGATGTTACCAATAGCTAAAGATTGAGTGTTATCAATAGAAGCTTTAATAGTTTGGTTTGAGTAAGCACCAATTTGGAACTCTTTGTTTGTAAAGTTTCCAGAAAGTAGTGATTGACCATTATAAGATGTAGTTTTTGCAATATTATCAAGTTGTTCTAAAAGACGGTTAACATCTTTTTGAATAGCTGAACGAGATGAACTATTTTGAGTATCTGAAGCAGCTTGAATTGCTTTAGTTTTAATAGTATCAAGTATCTTTAGTTGCTCATCCATAGCTTTATCTGCAATTTGCACAACAGAGATACCGTCATTTGCATTTGAAATAGCTTGACCTAGTGAGTTAGCTTGTGAACGAAGAGTATCGGCAATTGTCATACCAGATGCATCATCAGCAGCTTTGTTAATTCTTAAACCTGAACTTAATTTCTCTAGTGAGCTATCAAGACCACGGTTAGTCATATTTGCGTTTGTTTGGGCATTCATTGCCGCAATGTTTGTGTTAATTCTAAAACCCATAATAAATCCTTTTTCGGGCGAAGCGTTGCTTCTGAAGTTTTTTCAGCGTCCTTGCTGATACTTTAATTATCGTCACTTGAAAATATTTCTTTAATGCTATATTTGAAAATATTTCTATTAACTATTTTTTTAAAGTTTGCCATTAGTTTTGATTTGTCTGTTCTTTTTTGCTACACTTTCATAAAAAAAATCTCAAACTACATATATAGTAGATAGAAGTTAACATAAAAAAGGGAAAATCTTGGATTTAATTATAGTTGAGTCACCCGCAAAAGCAAAAACAATTAAAAACTTTTTAGGTAAGGGCTATGAGGTCATAGCATCTAAAGGTCATGTAAGAGACCTTCCAAAAAGTAAATTTGGTATAAAAATAGATGAAAATGGTATAACCCCAGAGTACAGTATCTCTAAAGAGAACAAGTCAAAAGTAAAAGATATATTAACCCTAGCTAAAAAAGCAGATACTATCTATATCGCGACCGATGAGGACCGCGAGGGGGAAGCTATAGGGTGGCATATTGCTCATGCTATTAAAAAAGATCCAGAATCTTTACCACGTATAGTGTTTCATGAAATCACTAAAACGGCAATCAATAAGGCTTTAGAAGAAGCAAAAAGCATAGATATGAAAATGGTAAATGCGCAACAAACACGTCGTTTACTTGATCGTATGGTTGGTTATAAACTTTCTCCACTTTTAAGCTCAAAAATACAAAAGGGACTCTCAGGTGGACGTGTTCAAAGCTCAACTCTTAAAATCATTATAGATAAAGAGCGTGAGATAAAAGCTTTTATTCCTGTTGAGTACTGGAGCATAGATACTATCTTTAAAAAAGATATAGACTCAACTCTTGTAAAATTTGATGAACAAAAGATGGATAAACTTAGCATTACCAACAAAAAAGATGCTGACCATATTATGGCAACTATAGAAAAAGAAAAATTTACTATAGGTGCGATTGAAACAAAAAATCGTAAAACTTCAACTCAACCACCATTTATGACATCAACTCTTCAACAAAGTGCATCATCTCGTTTGAGTATGACACCTAAAAAGACTATGATGGTTGCGCAATCACTTTATGAGGGTGTAAAAACTCCAAATGGTGTTAGTGGTGTTATAACATATATGAGAACAGACTCACTAAACATCGCAAAAGAAGCTATAGAAGCTGTAAGAGAAAAAATTTCAAATGAGTTTGGAGAGAAGTATCTTCCAAAAAAAGAGAAGGTTTATACTAAAACTGCTAAGGGTGCTCAAGAAGCGCATGAGGCTATACGCCCAACAATGTTAGAGTTTACTCCTGCTATTGCTGAAAAGTTTTTAAAGTCTGATGAGATTAGATTATATAGACTTATTTACAATAGATTTGTTGCTTCTCAGATGATGGATGCTCAGTTTGAACTTCAAAACATAATTTTTAAAGGTCAAAAATCAGAATTTAAAGCTAGTGGTAGAAAACTTGTTTTTGATGGTTTTTATAAAATCATGGGAACAGACGATAAAGATAAACTACTTCCAACTCTTAAAGAGGGTGATAATATAGATATACAAAACATCAAAAATGAGCAACATTTTACAGAGCCACCAGCTCGTTACTCAGAAGCATCTTTGATCAAGAAACTTGAAGCAGAGGGGATAGGTCGTCCATCAACTTACGCACCAACTATCTCAACACTTCAAGCTAGAATGTATATAGAGATAGAAAAGCGTCAGATTGTACCAACTAAGATTGCTTTTACTGTGACAGAGATGTTAGAGGAACACTTTAGTGATATAGTTGATGCTTCTTTTACAGCAAATATGGAAGAGACTCTTGATGAGATAGCAGAGGGTAAACATGAATGGGAAAAAGTTTTACTTGAATTTTATGAACCATTTATGGAAAAAATTGCTAAGGGTAAAACGGATATAAAATCTTTAAAACTTGCAAAACCACTTGGTCGTGAGTGTCCTGAGTGTGGAGAAGAGCTACTTTTAAGAGGTGGTCGTTATGGTAACTTTATAGCTTGTAGTGGTTTTCCTAAGTGTAAATATACAGAGCAAGTTTTAGAAGAGGGTGAAGAGCCTAAAGAGAAAGCCCCTGTTGAAGTTAGTGATGAAAAATGTGAAAAATGTGGCTCAGATATGATAGTTAAAATGGGAAGAAACGGTAAGTTTTTAGCATGTTCAGGCTACCCTAAATGTAAAACTACAAAATCACTAGAAGCAGTTAAAGAGTCTAAAATACCTTGTCCTGAGTGTGGTGGTAAGTTGATGTTTAGAACTAGTAAACGTGGTGCATTTTGGGGATGTGAACACTACCCTAAGTGTAAATTTATCTCTAAGTTTGAACCAACTGAAGAAAAATGTGAAGAGAAAGATTGTGGTGGAGCATTAGCTAGAAGAACTTATAGAAATAAAGAGGTGTATGAGTGTACTAAATGTAAAAATCGTACACCTTTTGAAGAAAAAGAGTAAGTTATGAAGATAGGGATTTTATCTGATACTCACACTAAAGAGAAAAAGTCTCAAAAGATTATTGATCAATTACTAAAAGATGGTGCAGAGTTTTTTATACACTGTGGAGATATAGTAAAAGTTGAAGTTCTTGATCAGTTAGTTAGAACTGGCAAAAAATATATAGCTGTTTATGGAAACAATGATGCACACCTTGTAAACTACCATGACAAGTACAACCTTGTTCAAGAACCTTACTACTTTAAACTTGCAAATACAACTTTTAAGTTGATGCACTTGCCTTTTTACTTAAACGCAGATGCTGAAGTTGTACTTTTTGGTCACACTCATGAAGAGAGTGTAGAGTTTAAAATGGGAACTCTTTTTTTAAATCCAGGTGAAGCATGTGCACGAAATGAAGATAATGTTGAGTGTTCAATGTTACAAATAGATGATGATGAGTTTACTGTAACAATGTACACAAAAGAGAAAAATGGGAAAAAGTTTGATAAAACTACCCATATATTTGTAAGGCAAAAGTGATGGAAAAGATATTTTTATGTGCCATTAGCAATATAAACAGTGGAACATGCAATGAAGATTGTAAATTTTGTAGCCAAAGTGTAAAGTTTAAAGCTGACATAGAACGCTATAAACAAAAACCTATAGTAGATATAGTGGATGAAGCAAAAACTGCATACTCAAACGGTGCTTTAGGCTTTTGTTTAGTAACTGCTAACAAGGGTATAGACGATAAAATTTTAAACTTTGTTTGTGATGTTGCTAAGGCTGTAACAAAAGAAGTTCCACAACTAAGACTTATAGCTTGTAATGGAACGGCTAGTGTCTCTCAACTTCAAACTTTAAAAGATGCTGGTATAAAAGCTTATAACCATAACTTAGAAACAAGTGAAAATTTTTATAAAGAGATATGTACAACTCATCCTTGGAGTGAGCGTTATGAGACTTGCCAAAATGTAAATAAAGTTGGTTTAAAACTTATAACTGGTGGAATTTTTGGTTTAGGTGAAAGTGATGAGGATAGAGTTTCTATGTTAGAGTCTATAAAATCTCTTAACCCAACATCAGTTCCACTTAATTTTTTTCATCCAAACCCTGCTTTACCTTTAAAACCAAAAAAACTTGGTGTTGATGAAGCACTATCTTTGATCAGAATCTCAAAAGAGATACTTGGTGATGATATAGAGAGATTAATGGTTGCTGGTGGAAGAGAGATAACCTTTGGTGATAGACAAGATGAGATATTTGAGTATGGTGCAAACTCTATAGTTATAGGAAACTACCTAACAACAAGTGGTAGAGATAAATCTAAAGATTATGAGATGTTAGAGCGTTTAGGTTTTGGTGTTGCTACAAGCAAAGACTTGAAAAATGCTTGATGTTTTAGTTGTTGGAAGTGGAGCAGCAGGTTTAAGAGCAGGTTTAAGTGCTAAAAACAGTGTTTCTAGTGTACTTATAGCATCTAAACAGTTTCCAACTCGCTCACAAACTTGTATGGCTCAAGGTGGAATAAACGCAGCACTTTCACATAGTGGTGAAGACTCAGTTGAGCAACATTTTAAAGATACTATAAAAGCTGGAAACGATTTAGCCAATGAGGATGCTGTAAAAAAACTAACATCTAATGCTAAAGAAGCTATAGAATACTTAGAGAGCATAGGTGTATGTTTTAGCAGAGATGAAAACTCAAAAATAGCTCAAAGAAAACTTGGTGGTGCTTACGCTTCACGCGCTTGTTATGCACAAGATTTTACAGGTTTAAAGATTTTACATACTCTTTATGATGAGTGCAATAAACAAAATATAGAGTTTAAAAACGACTACTTTTTACTTGACTTATTGGTTGAAAATAACAGATGCTTTGGAGCTATCTTTTTAGATAAAAAAACTGGAAAAGTTGAAGAGATAAAAGCTAAAAGCGTTATCTTAGCAACTGGTGGTTACTCTAAGATATATGGTAAGTACTCAACAAATTCTTCAAGTGCAACGGGTGATGCTTTAGCTATAGCTTACTCTAATGGTGCAAAACTAAGTGATATGGAGTTTGTTCAGTTTCATCCAACTGCTCTTAAAAACTCATCCATTTTAATCTCAGAATCTGCTCGTGGAAGTGGTGGATATCTTGTAAACTCAAAGGGTGAAAGATTTACAGATGAGTTAGCACCTAGAGATATAGTAAGTAGAGCCATTGATGATGAGATAAAAAAGGGTGAAGATATTTTTTTAGATATTAGGCATCTTGGTGAAGAGTTTATAGATGAAGAGTTACCGCAAGAGAGAAAATTAGCAAAACTTTATGAAAAAATAGATCCAGTGTCTGAGCTAATCCCTATAAAACCATCTGCTCATTATACTATGGGTGGTTTAGAGGTGGATGAAAACTCTATGTCTAGTATAGAGGCTCTTTTTGGGGTTGGTGAGTGTGCTAACCATAAAGTTCATGGTGCAAACCGTCTTGGTGGAAACTCCCTTTTAGAGCTTATAGTTTTTGGTAAAGAGGTGGGTGAAAATGCCTGCTCTTTTGCAAAAAATAGTAATCTTTTTGATGCTCAAAATGTAAAAGAAAATATTTTACAAACTATAAAAACTTATACAAATGAAGTTGATTTTTATAAAGAAAAAGAGGCTTTAGCTGAACTTTTTTATAAAAATGTTGGGATAAGTAGAGATGAAAGCTCTTTAAATGTAGTTTTGTTAGAGATTTCTAAAATGAAAGAGAACTTGCCTTTTATGGGTGTAAAAGATAAAAGTGAAGTTTACAACACAAATCTAATAGAGTTTTTAGAGTTTATGAACATTTTAAAACTTAGCGAACTTATAGTTAGTAGTGCTTTAAAAAGGAAAGAGAGTAGGGGTGCACATTTTAGAAGTGACTACTTATCAAGAGATGATATAAACTTTCAAACCCATAGCATCGCTAGTCTTAAAGGTAACTCTTTAAATGTGGAGTTTAAAAAATGATTATAAAAATTAGAAGAGATAGTGAAACTTTAGAAGAGTTTGAGGTTTTACTTGAAGATAACACACTTTTAGAGGTGCTTGAACATATTAAAAGTACAAAAGATGCAACACTAAGTTATGATCACTCTTGTCGCTCTGGTGTTTGTGGCTCATGTGCTGTTCGTGTAAACTCTAAAGAGGAACTTGCTTGTGAGTATAAACTTAAAGATGGTGATATAGTTGAACCTCTTAAAAACATAAAAATCATAAGAGATTTAGTTGTAGATAATGATGATGCTCAAAGATTTAATCAAAAATCAAACGCATGGTTAGAGTCATACATAAAAACTGATGTAAGCAAAGAGGATGAGAAGCAAAATGAGTTGCAAAGTGATTGTATATTGTGTACCTCTTGCTACTCTGCTTGTCCCGTTTATGAGGTAAATAAAGAGTTTTTAGGACCTTTTGCACTTACTAGAGTTTGGAAGTATGTAGCAGATAAAAGAGAAGATGATATAAAACAGAAGATAGAACTTATACAAAATAATGGGATTTGGGATTGTACCTTGTGCGGTGAGTGTACTATAGCTTGTCCTCAAGGTATTAGTCCAAAAGATGACATTATGATGCTTAGAAGTAAAAGTGGGGTTAAGGGTTATATGGATCCAAACTTCTCAACTATGAGTTTTGGTGGTTTTGATCCAAATGGTGGTTTTTGATGTTAAGCATAGCACAAGAGCTTAAAAAGTTCTACTTTTTTGAAGAGTTAAGTGAAAAAGAGCTTGAAGAGTTAGCCAATATCTCTATAAAAAAAACATATTCAAAAGATGAGATAATTTTTTATGAAAAAGATACTCCAAAATCTTTGATTTTAATCTCTAGTGGTAAGGTAAAAGTTTATAAAAGCGATATGAAGTTAAACGAGGTTGTTTTAAAGCAGTTTAGTCCATACTCATTTGTAGCAGAGATGGCAGTTTTAAATGAGATACCTTACCCCGCAACTTGTGCAAGTGTTGAGCCAAGTGAGATAATCTTTATAAACCTAAAAAAGTTTAAAGAGAAGTTTTTATCTGATCAGAAGATATCTTTTGCTTTTATAAAATCTCTCTCAAACAAGATACAAAACCTAGAATCTCTTATAAACCTGCATATGCTTTTAGATGCAACAAGTAAGGTAGCAAAATATATCTATGACAACCCAAATATACTAAATGAGGTAAAGCAAACTCAAATAGCAGTCTACTTACAGATGAAACCAGAAACATTATCTCGCGTACTCAAAAAACTTTTAACACTAAAACTTATAAGTAAAAATGGAAAAACTTTTAAACTTGAACATGGAGATGGACTTAAAGAGTTTTATGAATAAGCGTTAGTATTTTAACGCTTATCCCAGTTTACCATACCCCAAGACTCTAAGTCACTTTGTAATGTTTTCATATCTCTATCATTTTTATGACAAGCAAAACAAGCATTAGTTTCTTTTGGCATTTTGTATTTTAGTGTTTGATTAGGAGTTGTAAAACCAAAAAGATGACTTCTTACTGTTAGTGGAGATTTACCTGTATGGCGACCAGTTTTAGGCATATGACACTCTACACATAAACTACCTTTTGAGTCTGCTTTATGGTGAGTGTGAGCTTCAAGATTCTCTTGATGAGGACCTATAAGTGAGCCAAATGAGTGACATTTTAAACATAAAGCATTACCCTTGTTTTTTTGTGCAGTTGGTTCTAGTGTATGTGGATTGTGACAGTTTATACAAGTGATGCCATGTTTACCTTTTATAGAGTGAACAAACTCATTACCTTGAGTACGATTTTTTTTACCCGCTCCATTTGCATAAAACTCTTTAGTTTCATGTCCCATAACAAAAGGTGCAACTTTTTTATATTTTTTTAAAGATTTTCCAGCCTCATACCCCATAGGGTAATCTCTAGCATCTCCATATATCTCACTCATATTTACATCATCAAGTCTTTTATCTCTATTTCTCATATGACACTGTAAACATACCTCATTTTGACGCATAGGATCACTTAATGATGCTAAATAAACTTTAGATTCAGGCTCTTTTACATGCTTTGATGCTGGTCCATGACAAGCTTCACAAGAGATACCAGTATCTACACGTTTTTGAGTTGACATATAACCTGTGAAGTGACACCCATCACACGCTCTTGATGTTGGAAGCTTGTTGTTATCGTGTGGGTAAGCTGTTTTGTACCAATATTTCCATGGTTTAAATTTTTGCCATTTTTTTGTTTGAAGATTGTATTGGTAGTTTCCTAAAACATAATCTTCACTACCATTTATATCTTTTCTGATCATAAATCTTTGTTTAAACTTTCCTCCAACAGTGTAAGTTGCATCTTCAAGTTTAAAGTTAGCATCTTTAGGTAAGGTTGAAAAATCAGCTACAACAACACTAAGATCTTTTTTAATATCTTGAATCATTTTTGGGTGCATAGAGTTATGCCAAGCACTATATTTTTTATCGTGACACTCTTTACACTTTGCTGCACCAACATAGTGCGCCTCTTTTTGATCAGCTATTTGTAAGTCTTTATTTAGACCTACTCTGTCTTGTGTCATCTGCTCATAAAATGGTGCTATCTTTTTACCATTATCATATATAAACAACAACACAACCAGTGTAAAAACGACCCCAAGTACTTTTAATAATTTTAACATTAAACTCTCCCAAAAAATATTGTTTATATTAACATAATGAAACTTTGAACTTTAAAAAGTTTCATTTATCATAACCCACATGTTAAGCCCCTCAGCTCCATAAGCTAAATCATAACGGATAGGGAGATTTGCAGCTAAAGCCCTTAATGACATCCCTACATCCCATTTAAGATTAGTGTGTAACTCTTTTAGGTTAAACTCAGGCGCAACATTTCCCATCTCTGCAAAACTAACTACTTGAAACCAATCTATATTTATAGGCATCCACTTTTTCTTTTTTAAAGGGTTTAGATAAGGTATGATTCTATGTTCAATACCGTAATATATTGCAGCTTTATCTGAAAACCTGTTGGAGTCATAAGCACGCATTCTATTCCATCCCCCAAGTCTTGAACCTTCCCAAGTTGGTGGTCTATGTGAATCTTTGTAAATCTCTTCTGTATCCCATGATGGTGAGTATGAACTCCATATATTTAATGCTATAACACTTTGTCTATCCCATCTTGAGTTTGGCAACTCTATAAACTGAGTGTATTGTGCTCTAACATTACTCCAACTTTGTGTTGAGTTAAAAGAGTCAAAATCTGTATCGTAATGTAGTTTAAATCTATATCCACGACTTGGATTTGGTATAAAATCAACATTATCATGAATAAGGGTAAATTTTATGCCATTTGTTTTCCAATTTTCTGTTTTAGATGCTTTTTCTGAGCTAAAATTTGAATAAAAAGGTTTAATTTCTAAAACTGTACTACCAGTTACAAATGGCAAACCTCCACCATGATTTTCTCTATTTATAACAAAACCATCTTTTAGTGTATAGTTTGTAATTGGACTATCTTTATTTTCACCAAGAGGTAGGGTTATTCTAATTGGAATCTCAATCCAGTTTGAAAAACCAGGAGTTAAAAGAACATCATTTTTTTTAGAATCACTCGAACCATCTATGTATATTTTTTGATTTGCATAGTAGGAGTAAGAGCCTAAACAAGATAAAAATATCCTATCATTAAAAAAACTTTGATAATTAGTAATGCCAAAAAATGTTCCATAAGAGTTTATCTCTTTTTTACCACTTACTTGATCAAGAATACTTAAAGCTTCACCAAAATAAGCAGTGGCAACTATGGTCATATTATCTTGTATATAACCATTTAATATACCACCAATACCAAAGGCTAAGCCAGTAGAGTCAGAACTAAAAGCGTAAGGCAAGACTATAGCTGCTTTTGATTTGTTTGTATCAATATTGGTTATGGTGTATTCTGCTTTTAATAAAGAAACGGAGATAAAAATAATAGTTATTATTTTAATTAGATACATAAAAATTATTATATCTTAATATCTAAGCTTATGACAAATATATTTACATCTGTAAAGCTTTTTGTATCATCTGATCAGCAGTTGTGATACTTTTTGCATTTGCATCATAAGCTCTTTGCATAATTATAATCTCAGTTAGTCCCTCTTCAAGTTTAACATTGGAGTTTTCAAGGTTAAATCGTCTTAGCGTTGCACCAGCAACGTATGCATTACTCTCTTTCTCTCTAAAGAACAAGGGTTTTCCAGAGTTAACTCCAGCTTTAAATCTTGAGTTTTGAGTTTTCTCTAAACCTTGATCATTTTGGAAATGAAAAAGAGCTACTTTACCAACTGCACTTTGACGACCATTGGTAAAAGTTGCTACAATCTCTCCAACCTCGTTTATATCATAACCTAGAAGAGTACCACCCTCTAAACCATCACTAGAACTTGAAGCAGTAATGGGTAAACTTGTTGAAATAACTCCCCCATAACCACCACTTCCTAAATCTATCTGTACACTTGAACCATTGTTATTTACATTTGGTACACTTGAACTTAGAAGTCCACCTTTTTTATCAAAAAGAGCAACTCCATTTTGTGTGTCTAGCACATCACCAGAAGGGCTAGAAACTTGAGCTTTTACATCCCAAGATATACCAATATCTGGTTGAGTTGTGCTTTTAGTAAATGTAAGTTTAATAATATTTTTTTGACCCTGAGGATCAACCGCTTTTGCACTCATAACTCTTTTTTCATCACTTACACCAAGATTTCCAAAAAATGATGATTTCCCAGTTGGAACTGCTGGATAGTTCAACTCTAAAGGAAAATTTAGAGGAGTTTGTTGCTTCACATCTGTTATATCAATTTTAGTTAATTCATTAGTTAGTGTTTCACCACTTATATTGTTTCCAAGTGTACCTATGAGGTGATACCCATCAGGTGTAACTAAATCACGAGCGCTGTCAAATTTAAAAACACCATTTCTTGTGTATAGTCTTTGGTTTTTACCCTCTATCCCAAACCAACCATCACCATCTATGGCTAAATCTGTACTTGAATCAGTTAAAATCAACTCACCTTGACCTAAATCTAAAGCAGATGTTTGAACTTGAACACCAACTCCAACAGAACTATTTACTGAAGATGAACCAGAACCAGTATTTATTTGACGCTCTAGCATAGAGCTAAATTCAACATTTGAACCTCTAAAACCTATGGCATTTGTATTTGCAAGATTATCGGCTAAGATATCCATACCAGTTTGATGGGTTTGGATACCTATAGTACCGCTATAAAAAGCTTGGGTCATTGGTTATATACCTCTTTAATACTTTCAAAAGGAACATAAGATGAACCTAACTTAACTAAGGTTTTACCCTCATCAAATCTTACAGACTCTATAGGGTAAGCACCAAGTCTAGTTGTTCTTGAAACATCATTGTTATCTTTATATACTGCGTTTACAGCGTAGATACCCTCTTTAACTGGATTTTGGGAGTTGTCTATCCCATCAAACTCAAAATTATATACACCCTTGTCATTTGCCCCAACTGCGATACTTTTAATCACTTCTCCATCTTTATTTGTTATATCTATCTGTCCCTCTTTAACATCAGTTGGAAAGTAAAGATCAAAAGATGCCGTGCCACCTTTTTTTAGTACTATTTTGTCATTACCAAGATCAGCAATCTTACCAATACTTGATATAGTTGAAAACTGTTGGTTGTTCATAAGTGAATCAGCAAGGTTTGTAAGAGCTTTATTTGTATTTTTACTTGATTCTAAAGTTGCAAGTTGTGAAGTTTGGGCTAAAATCTTTTCAGAATCCATAGGTTGAGTTGGATCTTGATGTTGAAGCTCAACTAAAAGAAGCTTTAAAAAATCATCTTTACCTAAATTTGCTTTTGGATTAGAGCCATTTGTAGGCTTTTGTCCTAGATTTACCCCTGTTGCTTGTGTTGTGCTTGAAACTGCCATTTTGAATCCTTTATTATACTACTGTGTTAAACATATCTTGGAACAATAATCTCAAGACTTTCAACCTCTTCATTATTATATTTTGCGATATCTTCATAAAATTTTTGGGCTTGTTGATTCTGATGTTGTTGATTCTGATCAGAAAAGTTCCCACTACTAAAAGACATAGAAGCACTATTTATTCCATTTTGTGCTAAAGCTTGTTTTAGATCACCTGCATTTTGTAAAAGTGTAGTAAGTGCAACTTGGTTTGAGCTAAGATTTATGTGTACATTTGAGCCTCTTTGAACCATTGTAACATCAACTTCACCGAGTTTTACAGGATTTAGCTTCATTTTTAACTTTACAAATGGTGGCTTATAATCCTCTATCTCTTTAGCAATTTGTGTAGCAAAATGTTTTGTTAACTGTTTCGCTTCTACCACTTTTACCTCTAAGGATTCAGAATTTTTTAGATTAAGCTCACCAGAACTAATTTTTGGTGTAGATTCATTGTCTTCTTTATTATCATGTAAAAGTGAAGAAAAATCTCTTTTAGTATCTGTATCGTTTATGTTAAGGTTTTGTTTAGTACCTGCTACTTGTACTATTTTTTGACCTAAATCTTCACTTTTTATATCTGATTTTGAATCAGTGTTGTTTTTTGCATGAAGTAAAGATTCAAGTTTACTAACTTTTTTATCTTCTACATTAAGAGTTTTAGCACTTTTTTGAGCTATGAGCTCTTTTGTGCTAGCTGTTTTAGCCTCTCTTGGGGCAAACAGAGCAATGCTTTTTGTCTCTTTTTGAAAATCTTTACTTGAAGTGTCAACAACATTAGGAGTAGTTTTAGAACTTTCTAAAGGGTTAGTACCTTGAGTTAAAGACAAAGATTTAACATCAATATTTTCTTTTTTAGCTAAAGTTAAAAGACCTTTTAGTGTTTTTGGTAGCTCCTCAAGTTTTGTCCCACTAAGTGTAGATAGTTTGTTTTTAAGATACTCTTTTGCCTCATTTATAACTATTTTTAGCTCTTTTACACTTAAGGTAGATACCAATTTTGGATTTATCTCTTTAATATCCTCTTTTAAAGTCTCCAAATCTTTTTCATCAATATCTTTAGAGTGTAAAAGTTTACTTAAAACACTACTCTTAGTATCTGTTTTTTCATCAACTTCAAGTAGTAAAGCGCTTTGATCAGGTTTTATATCTTTAAGTTCAACACCAGAGGCTTTTGAGTCTTTAAGGGTAGCAAGAAGTTTAGTAAATGCTGATTCTCCCCCATTTTGAGCATTAGAAGAGCCCAACAATGAAGAGAGCAAAGAGGATTGTTTAACATCTAAATCTTTAGGAATAATCATCATCTACCCTTTATGCTTTTTAGATTATAAGCAATAATTATTCCATAAATTATATAATCATTTTCAACAGTTTTAGAGGTGATACATTTATATTGGTATCTATAAAATTTTTCTTATATTCAAAACTAATTACACCATCTCTTTCATATTTATTCCAATTCTCTAATATATCAGATATAAAACTTTTATTCCAAGCTCTTTTCAAATTTGTTGATGATATTAATTGGAGTTAAATATTTATCTGATTTTCAAGTAAAAAACTAAAAATATTAGTAATGATTGAAATGTCGTTAAAAGATTTTTGATTGTTTTGTAATGGCGGACAGCGAGAGATTCGAACTCTCGGAGCTTTAACACTCACACGCGTTCCAGGCGTGCGCCTTCGACCACTCGGCCAGCTGCCCATTTTAGGTTTTAGTGTTAAGAAGTGTAATTCTACTATATTTATACTTTTATTTAGTTTTTATGATTATTTTTATAGTATTAGTTATGTTGCATAAAAAAATAAGTATATTTCTTCGTAAGTTTGATCAAGCAAGAGGGTTTCAAGAGAGAAACCTTCTTTTGCTTACTGTATTGAGTTTTATAGCTATGCTTTTTTTTCTAGTTATTGACTATTTTAAAGATAATCTTTATGGTTTTTTACTTGAAATTTTTATGTTGTTTAGTTTATTGATTATGTATCTTTTTATAAAACACAAACTCTTAAAAGTAAGCTTCTTGGTTAATTTATTTCTATTGCTTTGTATGTTTGGCATACTTTTTGGGTATGTTCTCTCCTCTAGTTTTATAGAAGGGTTTGTATTTGTCATAACATTTTTAATTTTAGTTGTATTTTTAGAGTTAAGATTTGTGTATGTTACTTTGTGGCTAGGACTATTTTATAGTCTCTTTTTATATATAAATATCTATTATTTGGATGAAAAGTACCTTAACGCAATAGAAACATTTTATATATTTGTTCTTCATATGTTGATAAGTGTCTTTTTATCTTTTATTTTATACCAAAAGAAGGTTGATCAAAGATTATTGTTTATTAGAAAGCGTAAGTTGTTACTTGAAAAAAAGAGATTGGATCAAAAAGATCAAGAGTTAAGTGAATTGGCATGCGACATTGAGAAGTTGTCAAATGTTGACCCATTAACTAAGCTAAGAAACAGAAGTTCTTTGCTTTATAAGTTGGAGTTAGAGTTCAAAAAGTTTCTTATTAAAAAAGAGTATTTAGTTATAGCTTTGATTGATGTAGATAATTTTAAAAATATTAATGATGTGTATGGACATCAAAAAGGGGATATGGTTCTTATAAATATTGCTAATGCTTTAAAAAAATATCTTAGATACTCAGATATATTTGGGCGTTATGATGGTAAAAAGTTTATGGTAGTTTTTACAAACACAAGCATAGATAAAATAAAAGCTAAGGTTACTTTGATGTGTGAAGTGGTTGAAGATACTGTAAAGTGTGATGAAAGAAGTGCTACTATAAGTATTGGAGTCGCAGAGTCAAAACGTGGTGACGATACATATAAACTTATTTCAAATGCTAATGATGCTTTATGTGAAGCTAAAAAAGCTGGAAAAAACAGAGTCCGTTATGCAGTTTGATCAGGATGTGGCTTGTAAAGATATTGAAAAAATAGATGAGTCTTTTTTGTACTAAACATAGAAAAAGATGCTATAAAAGAGTTAAAAAAGTAGTACAATGCTATTTATGAAACTAAGTAAAAAAGAAAAAGAAAGTTTTGAGAGAGATGGTTTTATTTTGATCAGAAACTTTTTAAGTGATGATGAAGTTAAACCTATCTTGAATGAAGCTAAAACTGAGATAAAAAAACTAGAGCAACCTTTTGAGTGTGAAGAGGATTTTCATGAGATTAAAGGTGAAAAAACCACTCTTAGACGATTAAGAAGTGTTTATGATAGAAGTGAGGTTTTTTCAACTTGGATGAGAGATGTAAGGGTTAGAAGTATAGCTAAAGAGCTTTTAGGGGAAACCCCTGTTATAACTCTTGCTCACCATAACTCCATCATGACAAAGATGCCTACTCCCATTAGTGTGACTTGTTGGCATCAAGATATAAGGTACTGGAACTTTGAAAACGATAATCTTTTAAGTGTTTGGCTTAGTATGGGTGATGAGTTTTTAGAAAATGGTGTTTTAGAGTTTATACCTGCTTCTCATAAAGTAAATTTTAGTGAAGAGAGTTTTGATCAGAAGACCTGTTTTAAAAAAGATAGTACTTTAAACAAACCATATATAGATAAAAAAGTATCTTATGAGTTAAAAAGTGGTGATGTTGTGTTCTTTCACTCTAAAACCTTACATCATGCAAACGCAAACCTAAGTGATAAACCAAAAATATCTTTTGTTTTTACACTAAGAGCAGAGTCCAATAAACCTATAACAAACACCCGTTCAACCTCGATGAGAGAGATATTACTAAAAGATGATGGATTTGATGAAATACACTATAGATAAAAGTTTTGATTTTTGTTATGGTCATAGAGTTTGGTCACAAGAGTTGAACAAAGATTTTGCTTTGGATGATTGTTTGGTGTGCAGACATCTTCATGGACATCAGGGTAAACTAAAAATCTTTCTTAGTAGCACTAAACTTGAAAGTGGGATGGTAACAGACTTCAAACATCTAAACTGGTTTAAAGAGTGGTTGGACTCTACACTTGATCATAAGTTTATAATAGATAAAAATGACCCACTTTTTTATGATCTTTTATCTCACTATGTTAAAGATAAAAAGATGGATAAATCAAAGTTTTTTTACCATAATGAGGGCTTTTACACGCCTAGGCTAGAAGATTTAAAAGATATAGAGTTAATTGAAAAGTATGAGGGTATGGTTGTTGTTGAGTTTGTACCAACAAGTGAAAACTTAACCCAGTGGATTCTAAAAGTTGTTCAAGATAAAATGAAAACATTAGGTGTTTTAGTTGAAAGTGTAGAGTTTTGGGAAACACCTAAATCACACTGTAAGGTTAGTGTTTAAGTCAAAGTGTTAGACTTCCAATAGTGATATAAACCTTTAATATCACTAGAACACAGTAGCTCCATCGCACCTTTTATCTCTTCATCGTCCCATTTCCACCACTTCATCTCTTCTAACATCTTACGCTCTTTTTTATCAAACCTATATTTTATATGTTTTGCAGGATTAGAACCAACAATGCTGTATGCTTCAACATCTCTAGTAACAACAGATCTACTTGCTATAACTGCACCATCACCGATGTTTATACCACTCATAATCATAGCTTCGCTACCTATCCAAACATCATTTCCAATAATAGTATCACCAGCTTTTTTAAAACCATTTTTTGCAGTTTTGAAATTTTTACTAATTTGGAAAAAAAATGGAAAAGTACTTGCCCATTCTGTTCTGTGACCTTGGTTTCCTGCCATCATAAAAACAGCACCAGAACCTATAGATACATAATTTCCAATAACAAGTTTATCTACATCATCTCTATCACCAATTAGGTAACGAGCACAAGCATCAAAGCTATGCCCGTGGTAGTAGCCTGAGTAGTAACTATGTTTTCCAACTATGATGTTTTTATTTTTCACTTGTTTATCTAAAGGTATCCCTAAAAAAGGGCTTTTAAAATAATTTTCCATAATTGAAGTGTACCTTTAAGAGATGTATATAGCCTTAAACCTAAACTATGCAGTAGAAAACAAAAATAAAAAAGAGATAAATAGTAAAATTATGCCTAGTAGTTGGAGTAAAAACACAAGATAAAAAAGGGCCATACTTAGTTTAAAAAATAAGGAGTAATTCTTAGCTTCAAGTTTACTCTTAAACATATCGTGAACAAACAATAGATACCTTTTACCATCAGTTCTAGTAAAGGGTGGTTCTCTAAGTTTTTTTAAAAGTAAAAATTCACCTTGTTTGGCTGGTATATCTTTAAAATATATGCGTAATTTTACATCATAACCCTTGATATAAATAATATGATTAATCAACATCATTAAAAAGTTAAAAATTGCTAGGTATAACAAGATATATACAGTGCTAAGTTTTAAACTAAATGTAAATTTGTATGAAATAAAAAGAGCCCATAAAGCAAAGCAAAAAAGTACAAAACTAAATGCTAAAAGCGAGTAATGTACAAAGATGTTAAGATACGAAGAGACTTTTTTGAACATTATATTCCTAAACCTATCTCAACAACAATCTTTACACCACCATCTTTTACATCTGTAAATAGACCAAGAGCACCATTTAGTCCCATAATCATACCTATACCCTCAACACCAACATAATTATGTTTTTTTTCAAAATAATTATAGTCCATTGTTTGTAAAAAGTAAGATGCAACAACACGCCCAGATGCGTAAGCACCAACTCCACCCTCAACAACTCCACACCCAATACGAAATTTTTGAGCTGCAATACCTAGTTGTAAACTACTAGTTAAACAAGACCTACGATCAATAAAACCAGCTTCTAATGCAACTATTTGAGAGTTAGAATACTTGATGTTTATAATTGGTTCATTTGCATTTAGAAATGCACTTAGTAGTATTAAAGTTAATATAGTTTTCATCTTAATCCTTCAAATATGATAATAAAAGTATATATGTTTTATGTGACATTTTAGCATTTACAATGTCACATTACAATTTTTTAGTAGATAAAATTAAGCTTTTTTATAATAATAAAAACTTATAATATATAGATTTTTCAAAAAAGGTTCAAATATGAAAAAAATTATAATTCCAATTATGCTGATTTCAGCTCTTTTTATGGGTTGTGAAGATGAGAATGAAGCTAAAAATGGTCTCCATAAGCAAGGACAAGATTGTTTAGTTTGCCATGGAATAGGTGGAAGTGAAGATCCAACACTAAGTTCAGGTGCTACTGTTTTTACAAAGCTTAACGCCTTAAATAGTGATAGCTCAAGCTATGCAAAAGGTTACACTATAAGACTTTTACTTTCTGATGGTAAAACTGCAAACTACTCAAGTGGTTTAGGTGATGCTAACTCTAAAACATCTGCCGCACTTGGTGGGTATGACTTTACTGCTCAAGTTGTAAATAGTTCAGGTAAAGTTGTAAACTCATCTGCCACAAACTCACACAACTCTAATCGTCTAGCATGTAATAGTTGCCATACAAGTAGAGGTGTAAGCAATGCACCTGGACGTATTATAAATACTAAAATTCAAACAAATAGCGATACTCCAAAGCAAGACAACACAAGCAAAGATAAAAATACAAGTAATACCACAAACAACAACACAACATCAACAAGATCTTTTAAAGATGATGTTATGCCTGTATTAGAAAGTAGTTGTAAAGGTTGTCATAATCCATCAGGTCAAGCACAAGGGACAAAATTTTTAGTAACTACTGTTCAAGAAACTCATACTAAAGTTACAGCAGGAAATATGTTAAATCTAAATGCTCCAGCTAACTCATGGTTACTCGAAAAAGCAGATGGGACACAAAGTCATGTTGGCGGTGTAGTACTAGGAAAAAGTTCTAGCAATCATAAAACTATAGTAGAGTGGATAACTCAAGGTGCAAAAAACAACTAAAGATGTATAAACTAATCTTTTTTGTGCCACCAAGCCATAAAGAGAGTGTTAAAGATGCTCTTTTTGAACTTGGGGTTGGAAAGTTCAACAACTATGAAACTACTGATTTTGCGTATATTGGAGAATCTTTTTCTACATAAGTTGCGATTGATTCAATATCTTCAAGAGCCTCTTCTGAGTACTCTAGTGTGAAAGCCATTTAGCCATTCTTTGTTTTGCATCTTGATGTGATGAGACTTCACCATTTTCAGCACGACTAATACCATTTTTAATTTTTTCTACAACAT